>NZ_SCOL01000006.1 GCF_005503015.1 Bacillus sp. E(2018)
ACATCATCGGAAGAAGTATGTCACAAGGTAGAAAAGCAGGTGTGTATTCTGTTTTAGGTATTATTACAGGTTCTTTGGTTCACACATTGTTTGTAGCGTTTGGTTTATCATTGATACTTGTAAAATCTGTTTTTCTGTTTAATACGATTAAAATTATTGGTGTTATATACTTGGTGTATTTAGGCATTCGGATGATACTGGACAAGTCCAATCTATCTTTTCAAGCTGCGACAGATTCCCTTAATATACGAAAGATCTATATACAAGGGATGCTAACGAGTCTTACAAATCCAAAAGTTTCAATGTTTTTCATTGCATTTCTTCCACAATTTATAGACACCAAAGCGGTTGGACCCATTCCTTTTTTGATTTTAGGACTGACCTTTACAACCACTGGATTACTATGGTGTTTATTTGTTGCGTATTCCTCTTCCTACGTTACGAAAAAACTAAGAGGAAACCAAAAAATTGGAACTGTTTTGAACAAACTAACTGGACTTATTTTTATCGGTATGGGGATTAAGCTTTTACAAGCAAAAGCCCCTCATTAAATCTATATAAATCAACAAGATATGCCCCCACAGATGTTTTAAATATTTATAAGGAACGATCGATATACTACTTCCATAAACAGTCTCTTCGTCTAATAGATAAAGAGACTGTTTTTATTGTAGATCTGCTTTCTCGATATTTCATTAAATTTAAAAAGACAAATAAAACGACCAGTCGCTGCTGGTCGTTTTATTTTGTTTGGTATCCGACAATTGCACCCATTTGTGGAGTAAGAAACAATATTTACTAACACTTACCGATACAAACCAGCCATTGTTTGACTTTACTTTTATTAAATAATATGACTTCGGTATTAGATTTCCACTTCAAGACTCCAAGATTTTGAACAAAACTAAACTCATTTGGTCTTTCAACAATTAAAAGTTCACTTTTCACCAATTCACCAGTGTTCCTCGCTTTGATATTCAATGTAACAGCATAAGTATCTATTTCGTGCTGACAAAAAATTTCTGCGGTGTACTTTCTTGAAGGTGAAATCTTCTGTTTCCATACATATTCATTATAATAATTACTCTCAATAACGCTTTTGTAAGCTTGTTTAAGGATTGATCTTTCCCATTTATAAGCTTCTCCTGCTTTTAATACCCCTTCATACAGCTTTTCTAATATGAATTTCTTTTTTTCTTCTTTTTCGTATTCAGTATAGGACCTAAAGTCAAATTCTACTTCTACCTCAGTAAAGCCATCACAATTCTGTATTTCATCGTTAATGCTTTCTACACAGTTTATCGTAATTTTTTTAGTTTTCTTGGTCTGAAATCTCCCTAAATAACGTAGATATAAATCGGCAATGCATCTAATCTCATCCCGAAAATTCATTCGTGTATCTTTCCAATTCTTCTCATAATCAAGACGTATTGCATCTTTTTTCTGTATGGCCTTTTTATCTATCAATTCTCCAATAAAAGCATTATTTTCTTTATATGGTAAGTCTAAATCTATATCTTTTAAAATCAGACAACTCATCCTCCTTTCATTAATTAATTCATGGCATTTTATCTTAAATTAAATTTCATGTGTACTTTAAAAGGTCTTATTCCACAATTATGCTCGTTTATTCAATAAGTTCCATGATAAAGGCGTTAATCCTTCTTGGATCAATGCACCCGTTTATTCAAGTACATTTCTTCACAATCTACTTAGAGTAAACATTTTTAATCCCATTTTTTCTGTTTGCGATAAAGATTTCTTTCGGATGATGATAAAACCTTAGCAGTCGAAGGACGTTTTACAGTTGATAACAAAATTTCGTCAAAAAAATCCTCGTCAGCAAATGCGTTCCACGGTGTAACTCCGTAAAAGGCGTTTGCTAAGTCTTCAAGAATACCACTTGTGAAGCTCATGGCACCTATACAATCGGTACCGTTAAATTCTCCAGGAACGTCCTCCAATTGAATCCTTACATTCATATTACCTAGTACCTTCCAACGGTGATTATCTAATAAATTTGGGGTTAATGATAATATTGAAATTAAGGAATTATTTATAATTTTTTCTGAAGTTGAAACCTCAGTTTTATTGATATCAAATAAACCGCAAACAGGTTGAGTAGAATTTTTCCACACTACCTGTCCAAAAGCGTATGTACCATTCTCTAAAGGTATTTGAAAAATATCTCCCACTTTCCATTTTTGTTTCTTGGGCCTAATATGTGAAAATAATTTATTTTTAGTAATACTTATTTCACTTTCAGATACGTTTACATTACAAAGTTCGTTTATGATTATCGCTATCTCCAATATCAATTCAGCATTTGAAGTACGTATAATAACTGCACTCGAATCGTAATCAAAGTCAATGCGCTTGTATGAATTAGGTTCAATCTTTTCTCTAGCTTTTTTGCGTAAAATTTTTATTGCCTCATTATTTGTTTCCAAATTAAATAATTCAGCTAAATCTTCATCAATAAAGAAATATGATGTTGATGCATCTGGTAGAAGGATTTCTATATTTCCTAATTTACAAGTTGTGTTCATTGTCTTTCATATCCCCCTTTTATTTGATAATTTTTCATTAAAATTATAACACCGTAAAAAGGCGTTATCTTCTTTTAACCCGCACGTTTAGTTTAAATACAAACTTCTCACTCTTCTAAGTAAAGTTTAAAATAAATATCCAATTTTCTTATAAGTGTTACTCCACAATCTGGCCCATTTGTTGAATAAAAGCAATAAAAAAAGACTCACGTTTAATGAGCCTTTTTAAAAAATTATGTGATTCCGATAAATTACATCAATCCCCAACAGCAGCATTCCGATCCACTACATCATGGACTAGCAGTACACCAAGCTGGTGGTGTTCGTTTTGGTAGAGTGATCCTTGAACGAATCGAATCTCGCCATTTAAATTAAGAACTTCTAGCTTGCAGTATGCAGCGTTAATTTGAAGGGCTCGGTACAAACTTGATTCGTGTGAAAGTGTGACTCCATTTACTTTTACAATGACTTCGCCAATCTTTAATCCCATCTTTGCAGCGGGTGTCCCTGGTACTACTGAAAGAATCATAACTCCTTGATCTCTTGGTACAAAGTGTGAAGGTCTCGTATCATCACGTTGGCTCGTTACGAGTGTAATGAGCTCTCGTCCTGCAAGACCGGCTGCGATTGCTATAGCAATTAGGAGCGGCAAATTATAAAAATGACCTACTGCTGCAATGCCTGTTACGATAAATCCTAAAATCAAAACTTGTCTGCCTAGATGTTTAATCGCTTCTTCCGGCAGTGTATGTGTAACTAGCTGGCGATATCCGATGGCAAACGGTACGAGGAAGAATGAGAATCCTACCGCACCCATCGGAAACAAAGGCCACCAATCTAAAACAGGAATTGAGCCTACAGGTAAAACTAAAAACTGAGGAACAATCCAAAATCTCGTAGCTTCATGTGCACCGATATAATGTCCTCGTTTTCCTTTGAACAGCCGAGGAGAAGTGCGATCTGCACCTTTCCAGATGACCAGTATCCCTTCTTGAATCAAAAGAACACCAATAATGACTGCTAATGAATCAAGGGGCGTTTTTTGAACATCTACAATCCAACGATCAAGAAAAGAAATTCCGAGTTGAAATTTTGGAAGCAACAAACCAACAACTGCCGCCAAACTCACAGCGTATGCAGGATTCATAAACCTTGTTTTAAACGTTAAGCCTAAAGCCACATACACGACACCGATCAAAGCAATCATCCCTAGCGGCAATGTGATACCGGCTGCCACAAAGATTACCGACCCTATGAGTCCAATCAGAATTCCTGGTAGCAATGAGAATATTAAATTATCAATGACGGGATGCACGCGCACTTTAAATTCTTTTCTCTCTCGTTTCACACGTTTTAATCCAATTAAGAAAGCAACAAGAATAAAACCGTAAAAAAGCGGGTGTAAAAAAAGCAGCAGCATGCCCTGAAGTAATTCTTTCACAAAGGTGTCTGTCATGTGCGGTCTCTTCCTTTCTCCTCTTTTAATTCATCCACTTTTTCTTCAATACGTTTCAATCTTCTATCCGAACTCACAGCTCGCTTCACTAATAAACCAACTCCAACGATGATGGCAATTAGAATTAAAAACATTACCAGCTGATAAAGCACATCTCCAACATTCAATGACTGCATATTGTCTACCCCTTTAGAACATCACAAAGGATTTTATCCTTTAAATCATTCACTTTTACTAAATTCATTTTCCCCATTTGAAATACCAGTAAAATTATTATGTGTTTTTTTGGTTCGTTAGCTTCTTAGAATAGTTGATTGGAGCGCAAGGTGCGAGACTCCTGCGGGACAGGCCGGCAGGTGAGACACTTATACGTGAAACGTACGAATGTGGCTCACCGCCTGCCCCGCGGAAAGTGAGCAACCTGTAGCGTAAATCTACCTCTCACAAGAGGCTTTTAATACATCGGAGCTTCACCCAAAAAAATACCCGTAGAGAATAATTTCCTCTACGGATAGTATTCGTGTTTCAGTTGTTTTTTCCTGCCATAATCCCTTATTTTGCAAGCAATTCAATCGCCGTTTTACGCTGAACATCGTTCTTATCATCACGGATTGAATCGATCACTTTTGACTCCATCTTACCAGCTGTCTTCGTATCTACTTTCCCTGTTGCTGGCAAGTCGTTCGCACGCTGGAACGCAGTTACCGCAGCTTGCGTCTTTTCATCAAAGTATCCATCTTCTCTTCCCGTTTGGAACCCTAAACCGTTCAACATCACTTGAGCGTTCTTCACCTGCTCATTGTTCATATCAAACTCTAACGCTTTCTTCTCAACTGTGATCGGGTTTGTGTAGAAATAGTCTGGCTGCTTCACTTCAAAAGTAGGCTTTACCCCTTTTTTGTGAATCCAGTTACCATCCGGTGTCAGCCACTTAAACAGTGTCAGCTTGATATTCGATCCATCACCAAGATCAATCGATTGCTGAACAGTCCCTTTACCGAATGACTTCTCACCGACTAGGTCATAGTTTCCTGCTTCTTTTAAGGCAGCAGCTAAAATTTCAGACGCTGACGCACTACCTTTGTCGATCAAACCGATGATCGGATAATCTTTCTTTTCTTTTAACGTCGAAACATAACGTTCTTTGTTTCCTTTACGGTCTTCGATCTGAACGAATGGCTTCTTCTCAGGAATGATTTGACGAAGGATGCTGTCAACTGCCTCTAGATAGCCTCCTGGATTACCACGAACGTCAATCACTAGACCATCAATCTTTTCTTTTTCTAGCTCTGTTAGCTGTTTCTTGAAATCAGCTCCCGTTTTTTCTGAGAAAGATGTGATTTCTAGTACACCGATCTTTTTACCTTTTACTTCTTCAATATCAGAGTAAACGGTCTCGATCGGAATTTCATCACGTGTTACTTTAACCGGCATTACATCATTTACACCTGTACGTTTTACACCAAGTGTTACGACAGATCCTTTTTCACCGCGGATTTTTAATACGGCTTTATACAGATCAAGTCCTTCAACACTTTTACCGTCGATCGTGATGATCTGATCGTTCGGCTTTAGTCCTGCTTTTTCGGCAGGTGAATCTTTGAACGGTGCGACGATCGTTACTTTACCGTCTACCATGCTTACTTCTGCCCCGATTCCTTCAAAGGAAGAATCAAGTGATTGTGAAAACTGACTGGCTGTCTCTTCATCCATATAAACAGAATATGGATCTTTTAACGTTTTGACCATTCCTTGAATGGCACCTTCAAGGAGTTTGTCACGATCAACATCTTCCACATAACGAGAAGAGATAATCTCATACGTCTTTTGAAGCTTTGCAAACTCTTCATCGTTTTCGACTTTCGTTGCGGTCTTCGGCAGATCGTTTACTTCACCGTTCTGAACATACTTCGAATCGTTTCCAAACAGTGCCATCGAACCATACATGCCACCGGCACCAACAAGCAAGGAAAGAACAATCAGCAGGGCCAACATTTTTTTATTTACGTTCATTCTGCTCACCTCGTTTTTGCAGGAAAAGGCATCACACCCTGCAAAGTGCGATGCCTTCCATTGTAAGAGTCTTTAGGCAACAGCCTGTCTCCTACTTCACTATATGAATAGCTTGTTTACTTTATGTGTTTATTTTACCAGTAAGCCGCAGGATTTACAGCATTTGTTTTTCCTGCATTCCAAGGTCCTTTGTGAAGTTCAAAGTGTAAATGCTGACCAAATGAGTGTCCAGTGTTCCCCATGTTGCCTAGGAACTGCCCTTTTGAAACAGATCCGCCTGATACAGCGCGGCTGCTCATGTGAGCGTAAACCGTTGTCCATTGCTGCCCACCGATTGAGTGAGAGATGTATACAACGTTTCCGTATGAAGAGGAGTACTCTGATTTAATTACTGTACCATCTGCAGCTGCATAGATCGGAACGGTTCCACCTTGAGCGATGTCGATTCCTTCATGCATACCGCTGCTTCTGTTACCAAATCCAGAAGAAATTCTTCCAGCAGCAGGTTTGATGATCATACCGTTACCTGAAACAGGTCCCATTGAAGGAGCTGATCCACCTGAAGATGATTCACGAGCTGCTTTTTCACGTGCAGCTGCACGAGCTTGTTCAGCACGGAACGCCTCTTCTTGAGATTTTAGAAGTGCACCTTCGTTTTCAATCTTGTGTGCTTCAGCATGTAACGAGTCTTCTTCTTTTTTAAGAGAAGCCATTAGACGCGTTTTCTCATCCATCTGCGCTTTTAACTGCTTTTGTAACACTTGTAGTTCTTTCATTGCGTTTTGAAGATTTACTAGTTTTTTCTCAACGTCTGCCATCTTTTTCTCTAGAAGCTCTTTATCTTTCTTTTGTTCTTCTAAAAGCTGACGATCTTGTTCTGCAATCATGTTCAATGCTAGAACGCGGTCAAGAAAATCACCAAAATCTTTTGAACCAAGAACAACTTCTAAGTAAGAAACAGCTCCCCCAGATTCATACATAGAGTTAATACGTTCTTTTAATAGAGCATCGCGCTTATCGATTCGCTTTTGAACAACAGCAATCTCGCCTTTTAACACGTCGATCTCTTCTTTTGTTTCTTTAATATCTGTTTGTTTGGCTTGTACTTTAAGATCTGTTTCAGAAGAAAGCTTATCAATTCTAGCTACTTCAGCCTCAATCGCTGCTTGGCTGCTTTTGTTCTTGTCCAGCTTTGATTTTGCAGCCTCCGCTTTCTTTGCATTTTCTTGTTGTTTTTTCTTGATGCTTGATAAAGATTCCGCGTGAACGACGGATTCAGAGTGATACATAGTAAAGGCGCCCAGTGCTAAACTTAGTGAAAGCACTGTACCAACCACTTTCCTTTTCATTCGTTTTCCTCCCTAACCCCTATTAATTGTTTCGTTTTTCTTGGATCTCTTTATTTCTGCTATCTTTACTAAATCTTCAAGAACTTACGAACAGATGTTAAGCTTCCCCAAACGCCGATCACTCCACCGATCAGAATCATCAACAGCGCTAGCTGCGGGATAAGTGGTGTAACTGGCAATAGCTCAATGAATACTGTTCCTAATTTTTGATTAACGATATCGAAAATGGCTTGATAGCCTACCGTGATAACAACAATCGGAAGTATTGCGCCCGCTACACCTAATGCAAAACCTTCAATGAAGAACGGCCAGCGGATAAATCCATTCGTCGCACCAACGAGTTTCATAATTTCAATCTCGCGTCGTCGTGTTACAATCGTTAATTTTATAGTATTTGAGATAAGGAACATCGCTGTGAATACGAGTCCTAATACGAGGACGATCCCAACGTTGCGGGCAACATCTGTTACTTTAAAAAGTTTCTCGACGGTCCCTTGTCCGTACTCAACTTTGTTTACAAATTTAAATTTCTCAACTTCTTTTGCTACAGCAGCCGTATCTTGCGGCTTTTCTGTATAGATGATGAACGCATCTCGCAATGGATTTTCATTCTTTAGAGATGAGAAAGCTTCTCCTTCATCTCCAAGACTTTCAATCAATTCATCAAGGCCTTCTTCTTTAGATTGATACTCAACCGTTTTTACTTTACCGAGTTTTTCAAGCTCTTGTTTGTAAGCATCGTATCTTTCAGGTTTTTCCGTTCGTTCGATGTACGCTCTGATCTGTACATCATCTTCGATCTGACTTGCAATATAGTTAATGTTCAAGAGGATTGCCAAGAACACACTTACTAATAGCAATGTTACCGTTACCGCAGAGATGGAAGCAAAGGACATCCAGCCGTTTCTTCCCATGCTCTTGAATGCTTCTACGAAATGTCGTTTTAATGTTCTAATCTTCATAGCCGTAATCCCCTTTCGCCTCATCACGTACAATTCGGCCGCCTTCGATGGCAATTACGCGCTTTGTGATTGTATTTACGATTTCTTTATTATGAGTTGCCATAACAACTGTCGTTCCACGAGCGTTGATCTCTTTAAAGATCTCCATGATCTCCCACGCTGTTTCTGGATCAAGGTTACCTGTCGGCTCATCCGCGATAACAACTGGTGGATGGTTTACGATCGAACGTGCGATTGATACACGCTGCTGCTCTCCACCTGATAGCTCGTCTGGGAACATGCGCGCTTTGTTTTTTAGTTTTACAAGATCAAGAACTTCCATAACACGTTCTCTGATCACTTTTGGAGATTCTTCAATAACTTCAAGTGCAAAAGCTACGTTTTCGTATACCGTTAAACGCGGCAACAGTTTAAAGTCTTGGAAGATAACTCCGATCTTTCTTCGTACTTTAGGAATCTGTCTTTCTTTTACTTTTGCAAGGTTTGTTCCATTAATGATAATTGAACCTTGTGTCGGTTTTTCTTCACGATACATACATTTTATAAACGTGGATTTACCTGCTCCACTTGGTCCGACTACATAAACAAATTCACCTTTTTCTATGTAGACGTCAATCCCGTTAAGTGCCATAACACCGTTCGGGTATGTTTTCCATACATCAACCATTTCTATCAAGCAAAATCACTTCCTTACTACCCCAAAAAATATTTCCCTGATCAATCAACAAGTTCTATATATAAAGGTCTTTCGACAAATACGCGATATATGTCAGTTTTTTTCCGCAATAACTATTATAACATCTTGCACTGACAATTTTATTACAGTTGTGTTTCATCTTCCCTCAAACAAGGGACCATGGTCATGTTTTCTAGATTCCCTAGTACTTAAAATACGACACAATTCGCTGTAATCCTTCATATATCATTCAAAACCTGCAGGGAGACTTTTCGACACCAAGGCGATAAAACCGACCATCGCTGTACGATTTCGGGTCTTTTGACCTGGTATTGAAAGAGATCCCCCTCTGATTAATCGTTAAATCTAGTAAAAAGGGCACCTCTACGCGAAAAGCACTAGTATATAAAAGAAACCAGTTGAGATGAGTCCCAACTGGCTGCTTTAACCTATAATTATCCTCGTTTAAAGCCTTCTCCTAACACTTCGTTCGCATTAACAACGATTACGAAAGCATCTGGATCCACACCTTTTACGTATTGTTTCAGTTTTGTTACTTCATATTGAGCGACAACGACCATCAGCATCGGTCGTTCGTCTTGCGTGTAGCCACCGAATGCATTGATTTTCGTAACGCCACGATAAATGTGAGTCAGTATGCCCTGGCGGAGCTCATCCTCTTTATCTGAGATGATCAACGCCATCTTCGTCGTTCCAAGTCCGATCTGTACAACATCGATCGTTTTTGCCGTAATGAACATCGCAATGAGTGCATACAGAGCTTGTTCAATCCCGAAGAATAGGGCAGACGACGTCACAATCGTTCCGTCTATGAGGAGGATGATCGACCCGAGTGAAGCACCTGTATATTTATGGACGATTTGTGCGAGCAGATCAACGCCTCCTGTAGAAGCTTTTCCACGAAACACGATCCCGAGACCAGCCCCGATTCCAAGGCCACCAAAAATCGCGCCAAGCAATGGATCTTCTGTCGCTGCTCCCCAGCTTTCAAAGATAAAAACAAAGAACGGAAGCACGACTGTTCCGACGAGTGTTTTCGCACCGAATCGCCGGCCGAGGAAAAACAATCCCGCAAAGAAGAGCGGAATGTTTAAACTCCACTGAACAATAGAAGGCTTCCATTGAAAGAGTCCATATAAAATCGTCGATATCCCACTCACACCACCAGAGGCGATCTGATTCGGCAATAGGAATACCGAGAATGCGAGTGCAACAAGTCCTGATCCAATCACAACATATACATATTCTAAAATGAGTTCAACGGTCGGGTTTAAGATCCCGCGTCGTTTTCGCATAGCCATCATCATTGCTGTCTTTAACCCTCAAACTTTCATAAGGAATTCTTTTAAACCGAGAAAAAGTATACCAATCACAGTATGCCCTTGTAAATGAGACTTAAGTGCCGCGGTGATGGAGTGAAGTAAGAAATAGAAAAAGAGAGCCACGCTTTCATGACTCTCCTCCGTTCATTTACTCTTTTTCTTTTGGTTTCTTTATTTCGCTGCTTAACCCTTTCATTAAGGACCAGCACATAAATACCATGATTATTGCGAATGGAAGTGCTGTCGCGATAGAGACTGTTTGTAGAATAGTCAATCCGCCAGCTGTTAATAACACAACAGCAACCAGTGATTGTACCACACCCCACGTAATTTTAATTCTGTTTGATGGATTTAAGTTACCTGATTCACTGAGCATCCCTAGAACAAATGTAGCCGTATCTGCGACCGTAATATAATAGGTGATCACTACTGCTAGTCCGATCAAACTAAGAATCGTGCTGAACGGCATTGCATCAAATAGATAGAAAATCGACAGAGACACATTGTCTGCAATATTTTTCGCTAGTTCGTGATTGCCTAGGTTTTGAACGTAATGAAGTCCTGTTCCTCCAAAAATGGCGATCCAAAAGCACGTTCCTAATGTTGGCGCTACTAAAACACCTAGAATAAATTCTTTAATCGTTCTACCTTTTGAAACTCTGGCGATAAACATGCCCACGAATGGTGCCCAAGCAATCCACCAAGCCCAATAGAAGAGCGTCCAATTTCCGATCCACTCCCCTTTACTGAATGGAGCTGATCTTAAACTCATCTGTAGGAAATCATTTAAATAGTTACCTAGTGAGTTAAAGAATAAGTTAAAGATCACAAATGTTGGACCAAGAATCAAGACTAAGAACATGATCAAGAAAGACAAGATCATTGCGGTGTTTGATAAATATTGAATCCCTTTTTCTAATCCTGTTGAAATAGAAATCAAGAATAAAATCGTGGCTACTGCGATAATGAGAATTTGTACAGATAGTGTATCTGGAACATCAAATAAGAAATGGAAGCCGCCAGAAATTTGAAGAGCTCCAAAACCTAGTGATGTTGCAATACCAAATACTGTAGCAAAAACAGCAAGGATATCGATCGTCTTACCGATCGGACCATAAATTTTATCTCCTAACAATGGATAAAAAGCAGAGCTGATTGATGCTGGAAGCTTTTTATTATATTGAAAGAAAGCTAACGCTAAACCAATGACGGCATAAACTGCCCAAGGATGTAATCCCCAATGGAAAAACGTATATTTCATTGCTACCTTTGCTGAAGCATCGGTGAATCCTTCTCCATATGGAGGCGTCACATAGTGTGTTACAGGCTCTGCAACACTCCAGTACACGATCCCAATTCCCATACCTGCTCCAAAAAGCATTGCCAACCATGAAGATGTTTTAAATTCTGGACGATCTGTTTCTTTTCCTAATCGGATACGCCCATATTTAGAAAGTAATAGATAGACAGAGAACAAAACAAAAAATAAAGCGGAAGCAAGATAGATCCATCCTAGATAATCGATGGTATAGCTATAAATGCCATTTGTTACTGTTGCTAGGCTCTTCTTAAAGAATATCCCCCAACATATAAACATCACTGTCAAAAGCAATGATATATAAAGAACACTTTTCCCTTTACGATCTCGAGTACTCATATGTTTCTCCTTTACACTTTTCGAAAATGGATACACTGTCTTTATATTCACCTGTTTTACAAATTTTATGTCTGATTTAAGTAAAAGTTGATTTTTTTAGATTGTATCCATATTCCGTATGTTTCATTATTTAAACAAGTGAATAAGGCCCAGTCCTACATCCCTCCTATTAATAAAGACCCTGATTAAAACAACAAGGTACAAGTATAACATATGAGTCAAATTATTCTCTAAAGATTGAAGCATACAAAAAAGCAGCCATCAAAAGGAATGTACTTTTTAATGGCTGCTTTTCGATGAATACTATGATTGGATCCCTAATTCAACTAAGATTGTTTCTAACGTTTTTCCTTTGTATTTCTTTCTAGGTGATGGTGTATCGTCCACATGTTGGTTTTGCAGGAGATAGTTCTTCTGTACATATTTCATATCTTTTGCATCTACCTTTCCGTCGAAGTTAATATCGGCAGCACGTCTTCCGGTGCCCCAAGCATTTTGAATCTCGATGGCATCATGGATGTCGATCACGTTGTCTTGGTTCACGTCTCCCGCTTTTACATCTAGTGCGGTGATAAAACGACTTTGCCCATATAATTCGCCTTTATGTTCGAAACCAACATAGAAATCGTTTTTTGTGAAGAAATGCCCTGGGACTCGCATTTCAACGGTGAACGCTTCTTTTTGAAGTGGCAGTTTGTCGTATTTGTACTGACCGTTATCAGCGATGCGTGTTGATGGATCATGTGCGTTACCTTCTGCATCAATGATCTGTACAGATCCTCCTACTTTCGTCCAATCGCGTTTTTCTGTAACTGTTCCATCTTCGTTCTTAAATCCTTCTGGCGTTACATAACCGTTAGCGGTAGAAAACTGTGGTTTCACTTTCCAATTGAACTGAGCTTGCAGAACGGTAGATGTTTTAGCATGATGATCCGTTACCTTTACAACAGGTGCTACTGCAGCTCGTGTTGCGTAATAGTCATCACTTACTTTTAACGTCACTTCAATCATTTCAGAATGATCTAGTGTTCCGCTTCCTTCTTTGAACCCAACTGTTACGAATCCGTCTTTCACTTCGATCGTCGCTTTGTCTTTATACGCGTCTGTTAGTTTAGCGTCCACTAAAGAGACTGCACCAAAGCCGCTATTATTAAAGTTCCATTCTGCTTTTGTCAGATCTCTTAAGTTATCCAGCACAAGCGTTGCTTTAACCATATCCCCTGTCTTCACAGGAACTTGTTTACTCTTTGCATATGAAACCGCTGTGCCCTCTTTTACAAAATAATAGTTCTTCTGCATAGCTTGGTTACCCGCGAGATCGAAACCGTCCATTCTGAAGTTAAGGGCAGGGACATTTTCGTTCATCGCGATTTCTTCTACAAATCTACCTTCTTTGTCCATCTTTATGGCAGACGATGGGAACGGTGTGTTCCAGTAATAGATCATCGAGTTGGATGATTGATCAATGTTCAAACCAACTTTCTTCATCTCATCTACGAGAGGATCGTTGATTTTGATATCAAACGGATACGTCTCTTGACCTGGTTTGTATTCTAAGAACGGAGAATCACCGTCAAGTGAGCTTTCAAACGTTGGTTCATCAATATCAATGAACACATGTCTGTAATCTGTAAGCTGTTTACCAGTGGCTGTTGTAGAGATAAACTTCAGCTTATAGTGACCTACTGGCGCATAAGAGACTTCAGAATCTACTGGTTCATTTTTATCACCCGTAAATTTGTTGTACATGCCATTAAATGCATTTAGCACGTAATAACTTTGATTTTCGTTACGGCCCTCTAGATTCATGGTACCGATCAAGCCCAGATCTTTCCCTGACTTTCCGTCCTGAAGAACGACTTCCATCTTCTCCATCGGAGACTTAAAGTTAAATTCCATCGGTGTATAAATGGCACGGTAACCAAAGAATCCTCCCGTATTCAAATAGTTCGGCGCGATCGCTGGTGTTGAAAGCTCAAGCTTGTTGTAACCTTCTTCTGTAATACGAATACTGAATGGAATTCTGTAATGTTCTGTTGATTTTGACTGATTCGTAAGCGTAATGTAGCCTTCATAAATGCCTTCTTTTGCTTTTTTCGGAACTTCTATCCCCGCTGATACCTTTTTAAAATCGTCACCGGCAATCCTGATTTCGTCCGGAATAGAGATTTCAATTCCGTTCTTCTTCAAGCTTGGCGATCTCTTTGTTTCTTCAATTTCCACTTTGAACGTTTTCTTCACTTTTTCGTGGTTTTCAACGGTAATGCTTTTCTTTAGAGACAGCTTTTCACCTGCATAATGACTTCCGTAAGCTATTCCACCAGTACGTTCTTTAATCTTCACAAGATTTGTAGAACTAGGAATCAAAGTCTCATCGTTTACTTGAAAGCTTGTGCCGCTGTATACAGCTTGATAAGGATCTACACGACCTGCTCCTACTTCAAATACGGAGTAATCACCGTTAAGCGGATCTGCTGTGTTCATTAGTATCGTTTTTACATCTTCAGGCTCTAAATCACGATTCGCATCTAGCATAAGAGCTGCAATACCTGCTGTGTGTGGAGCGGCCATCGATGTTCCGGAATATCTAGAATAAGCGTAATCATAATTTTCTTGGCTCGTTGGGTTTACCATGTAAGACGGTACCGTAGAAAGAACCGCAACTCCAGGCGCCGTTACTTCTGGCTTCATATCGTATGTCTGTCTTGCCGGTCCCCTTGAACTGAAAGCGGCTAAGCGATCTCCTTCTGTTTGCTTTTCAGCATAGTTTCCAAATGTGAACGTAGACTGGCCTGAACTAATTTGTGACTTAATCTTTTCACCAGCTGCTTTTGTTAATGAAAAAGCAGGGATAAAGTCAGTGGATTCACCTAGATTTGCATCAATCACACCGTCCACATTGTTATATAGTAGAACAGCAACTGCTCCCTTTTGTTTCGCTATGTTTATTTTTTCGTTGAAAGTTGTTTCACCACGCGATATTAACGCAATCTTGCCTGTAACTTCCTTACCTGTATAATCTGCTGCTTTTCCTAGACCTACATCAACAAGATCGTACGACTTACCTGATAGTTCGTTCAGTCGATCTGCGTAATGACGAGCAAGTCCTGTTAGTTGAAGTCCGCCCTCGCTCCCAACTGATCCTGTAAAAGAAGCTACGGTCATCGGTACGTCACTCGCTCCAATCGTAAGGGCTAATGCAGCAGCACCAGGTGAACCAAGTGTGTATGCGTTCGGTCCTGAATTTCCAGCTGATACGACAGCCGTCACGTCATTAAGAACAGCATAGTTGATCGCTGTACTCGTCGGATAGTAAGGATCATTTATACCCGCACCTAACGAAAGATTGATTACGTCCATTCCGTCTTTAACAGCTTTCTCGATTCCTGATATTATGCCTTCAGAAGAGCCAGTCCCGTAAGGCCCTAACACACGATACGCATAGATATCAGCATCAGGTGCCACACCTTGAACCGATACATTTGGGTTCGTCCCTTGACCAGCGATTGTTCCTGCAACGTGTGTACCATGTGCAGTGTAATAGGAGTTTCCGTTGAACTCAGGCTTTTTAGAGTCTTGCCAGTTTTTATAAGTGGTTTCCATCGGATCGCTGTCCTTATCGACAAAGTCATAACCGCCCTTATACACTTCTTTTAAGTCAGGATGATTATAATCGATTCCAGTATCTAAGATTCCTACTTTAACACCTTCACCAGTTATTCCTTCATTATGTAGCTGATCAATTTTCAAGTAAGGAATGCTCTCTACAGATGTTCCCGCACTGTTGCTGTTCAGGGCTTTTTCTTCTCCCATCGCGATCGGGTCGACTTGAAACGTTACATCCTTATAAACGGCCTTAACGGCTTCTGATTGTAGAAGTGCTTCTACTTGATTTGCCGGAAGTTTCATTGCCACACCGTTATATACGGTTTTGTATGTGGATGTAATTCTGTGCGTTGATTTTTTTGTCATAGGAGCGATCGAAGGAATCAACTTCTCAACATCCTTCTTAAATTGAGCATGCTCTTGATCGACTTTGCTGTCTGCTTGTTGGCGTGAGATTTTTTTCCCTTTCAACTGTGCGTCTAATACAGCTGCTTGTCCGGGCTTTGACTGAAACTGAACGATAACAGAGATTTCTTTTTCACTCTGCAATTCTTCTTTCTTAAAGCCTTGAAGACCTTCAACATCTGTTAGTTCGAGTTGTTTTAAAGCTTCTCTTTGTTTAGCTGTTAGAGAGGCGAGGATATTCTCTGCTTTAAAAGGTGCAGCACTCGTTTTTTGTGTATACATCGATGTGTTTGGAGATAGCAGTAATCCAGCGGCTAAGGTAAGGGCAGTAGATTTTTTAATAAAAGAGATCTTTTTCATGATTTCCCTGCTTTCTTTGTAATCAATGAATTTTTCAACCGGTTTATTTATATGAATCTCTTAGATGTGAAATTTTTCTAGTAGAACAAAGTGTCTTGTGTCCTCCTTTCTATTTTTTGAATTTTTTGTAGATTCAAATGTAATTGTAAAGGCAATAATCCCTTGTCGCTATCGGGGTTTTCCACATGACTCCATACCTATTTCAACTTAGAACTTAATAGATTTCCGTTTGAAAACGAGGTGAGAAATAGGGAAATAGACTTAAAAATCGTTCAACTGATTTGGGGTTTTCTTTAGTAGAATAGAAAAAGTAGAGAATTTCTTAATAGAGATAGGGGGTCATCTCATGCTTGAAGGAAAAATCATAAAATTCTACCGTGAGCTTAGAAATATGACACAAAAAGAGCTAGGAGACGGAATTTGTTCAGGTACACATGTGAGCAAGATTGAGCGAGGACTGACTGAGGTTTCCGATGAAACGATCCAATTTTTAGCGAGTCGATTACAGATCGATATTCAAAATGAGATGAATTTGTACAGAGACGTGGAACTTCTCTTAAGAAAATGGGAAGAAGCAATCATCATGAAACTGAACGTCAAAACAGAAAACATTAAGAAGCAACTCGAACAGATCGCTTTGTTGCAGATTCCAGATTTCTATCGCACCCACACCCTTTTATTAACACGCTATTACATCCTCACAGAACAGAGAAATAAGACAGAAACCCTTCTTCTAGAGATGGAAAAATGGACGGAACTCTCACATCGTGAAAAAAGCATGCTTTTGCATATTAAAGGAATCTTCGGACTTCAGATGAAACATGATTACTACGAAGCCATTGATTTATTAAAGCAGGTAGACCCTGCCTACTACAACAACCCGGAATACTACTATCATATGGCTGTCGCGTATCACTCTACCAATTCCCGCGTTCTGGCTTACTACTACGCCAGCAAAGCGCTTAGTTTTTTCGAAAAATCGCATTGCTACGCTCGAGTGATCGAAACCGAAATGCTCATGTTAATTCAAATTGAACAAGAGCCGACTAGCGGACCTCAGAACGAAAAATATATCGAATTGATCGAGATGTGCGAGAACTTCGGATTGGAAAAACAAAAAGCTCTTCTTCTTCACAACTTTGGCTATCATTCGATCCTTCATGGGAATTTTGAAGATGCGTGTCAGTACTACAAAGAATCGATGCAGCTAAAAGATCCGAGCACTTCAAACTATTTAGGCTCTCTCGAAGGATACGTGAACGCCGCCACTCTTTTAGGAAAGGAAACTGTCACAAACATACTTCAACTCGCCGAAAGAGGCTTGAAAACAGCGCAAGAGAACGGAAGCACGACCTTTGTTCACTTCTTTCAGATGCATATCTATCGATTGAAAAAGCAAAACGACGAATATTATCACTACCTCGAAACAGAACTGTATCCACACCTTAAAAAACTAGGTTATGTTTTACCCGCTGAACACTATGAGATCATTCTGTTTGATTTTTATAATAAAAACGAAGATGTTGGAAGAGCAAATCTGTACGCCAAAAACATTGCGGATAAGAACCGGCGTACGAATCAGTTTGTTTAAAAAGTACATAAAGAAAGGAAGCCGTAGTGGGCTTCCTTTCTCGTTTTTTATGAAGGACGTTTCATTTGCACGACCTTATTTTCTTCTTCCATGGCAAGCTGTTCTTTAGCGAGCTTCTTCTTATACACCACGCGTGACAGCATGATGCTGATCTCATAAAGGACTAAAAGCGGAATGACCACCAAGAAATCCGATACTAAGTCTGGCGGTGTAATTAAGACGGCAACCACCACAAGTCCGAAGTACGAGACTTTTCTAGCTTTAGTCAGCACGTTTGGATTTAAGATGCCAAGCGATGTTAAGAACATCACTACTAAAGGAATCTCAAACAAAAAGCCGAACGGAAGCGTTAGATTCATCATGAACTTAAAGTATTTTTCCGAGGTGAAGAATGTTTGGAAATGCCCTTCTGACAAGCTTAATAGGAAATTGAGAACCATAGGGTAAACGATAAAATAACCGAATGATAAACCTAGTACAAATAAGAAAAATAGTCCTGGAATATAAGACAGTGTCACTTTCTGCTCTCTTTTACTCAGTGCCGGTTTGATGAACATCCACGTTTGATGAGCTGCAACCGGAATGGTGAACGCGATCGCGATCACACCTGATATCATAAAATACACCCATAATATCTCGCTTGGCCCAAGGACAGCAAGCTGTTGATCAAGATCACGAATCAGCCAGTCATAAATCGGCTGAACGTAGAAAAAAGAAACAGAAAGAACCGTTATGAACACGGCAAGCGTGATAATGATGCGTTTTCTAAGCTCACCGAGGTGTTCAACAAAGTACATTTCTTCAGCTTTCATCATACAGCCTCCTTTCTATCATTAGTGGTTCATTATGGCGTTTTATGTGCCGTGTTTGAACTTTTGATTCATCGTGGGGACGTCAATCCAGAAGTTTTGGCTCTCAATCCAGGAGTTTGAACATTCAATCCACAAATTTCAGCTTTCAATCCACGAATTTAGGCCCTCAATCCAGAAGTTTTGGCTCCCAATCCACGAGTTTGGGCCCTCAATCCAGAAGTTTTGGCTCTCAATCCACAAGTTTTAAATCGACACCATCATAAAGGAAAAGATGCGGACTTAAACCGCGCCCGCATCTTCCACTTTTCTTTATTTTGACTGCGGCTTTTCTTCTTTTTCATCCGAAGACATAAGATCTTTCGCTGAATTCTTGAACTCGCGAAGTGTGCTTCCAAATGCCCGTCCGATCTCTGGCAGCTTAGATGGCCCGAAAATGATAAGCGCAATGATTAAAATCAAGATCAATCCTGGTACTCCGATATTAGTGAAACCCATGTCGATCGCCTCCTCAAATTTTGGTGATCATTTGTTACCGTCTCTCAAAAAATTAGAACTTGAAACCCGTAATGGCTACAACGGATGGACGCGGCGTGTTGCCTCCGCGAACTTGCGGCCATGTACTTGTTGGATTTGCTTTATCTTCCGTTTCTTCACCTGGGTGTTGAACACTTAGGAATAATGTTTTTTCATTCGGTGTAAAAGATGGACCTGTTAATTCTGCTTCTTTTGGAGCAGATGCAAACTGGAACGCCTCTCCTTTGTCACGGCCGATCGTAGGAATCATGAACATGCCGTTGTTACCAAAGCTTGTCCATGCACCAGAATTCAGCTTGCTTGATGAAATGTCCGTCACTGTCCATAGGTTTGCGTTTGAATCGAACGTTAGATTGTCAGGCGCACTGAATCCGCTTTGACGACCTCCCGCTGCAAAGATCTCAAACTCAAAGCTTTCTGCACCATGATCTTCGTCTTTTTCAAAAAAGCGAGTGATGTGACCATGAATGTTGCCGTGTTTGTCATTGTTCGTGTGGGCGATGAATACCGTACCATCAAGTGGTGAAATCTCCACATCTTCCGGGCGATCTGTCGGTGTCGCACCTAGAAGGATTGCCGCATCGTGTGCGTTAACCACTACATCCCCTTGTGTTTGGAACTTTTCTAAAAGATCAGCTTTCCCTGCTGCTTTTTCACGAACCGCTTCGATCGTTAATGGAAGCCATTTGCCGTTTGCAAGATCTGCTGCATAAAGTGTTCCTTCTTCTAAAAGCTTGCTGTTGTCCTTCCCTTTTGCTGCCGCATACTTACCCTTACTCACAAACTTGTACACACAAGCATCCTTTTTGTCATCTCCCATATAAACAACCACTCGGCCGTCGTTAGAGATTCCAACGCTTGCATTTTCATGATTGAATCGTCCAAGAGCTGTGTGCTTTCTAACTTTAAAGTTAGGATCAAAAGGATCAACTTCAATTACCCAGCCATAATGCGATTGATCGAGGTTAGCCGCTTTTGATGTATCTTCATAGTTTTCTTCACAAGATAAAACCGTGTTCCATGGTGTACGTCCACCAGAACAGTTCGCAAACGTTCCTTGTGCCGTAGTTGCTCCATTGACAGCTGCCGTCCCTTTCGCTGGTCCAGTTAGTACGAAAGGTGTTAGTCCTGTTACTCGTCGAGCGTATGCTGAATTCGTATCCATCATCCATTTGCCGTTCTTTACTTTCACTTCGATAATAGAACCGCCTTGATTGTAGAGCATCTTTTCAATCTGAGCAGAAGTATACTTATCGTTTACTTTTGCGCCTTCTACATATAATGGATTCGTGTACTCATGGTTCACCCAAAGCAATCCATGTTCACTCGATTTATCGATTGGAAAGTACATCGTAAAGTCATTATTAAATCCAAATGTGTCCCCTTTTTTATTAATTACATCTCCATAAGAGGCTATCACTTCATATTTATATCCTTTTGGAAGGACAAGATCGTCTTTGTCCGTTGGTGCGATCGGGTGAAACTTAAATCCTTTTTTGCGAGGCTTCATGCGCATCAAACTGTCTGATTGAGCGTTAGCAGTTTCGGATAATGCACCTAACCCTGTCGTAGCTGCAGCAAGTGCTGTTGCGCCTGTACCCAAGTATGTTAAAAAGGTTCTTCTATCCAATGGCTTCTTTTCCATGTCATTTCCCCCTAGACCAAATAATTAATGTTGCACCTATAAGAATACAGTCGAAATATTAAGCCACTGTGTAGAGGATTTAAACAAATGTTTAAGAATTTTTTGTTTTTTATAAAGTTGAGATGTTTGCCGACTTTAAACTGACATTGCTAACGAATGGGTCAAAAGTAAACTCCTTCACATCTTCGACAAGTTGATTGGAGCGGAAGGATGCGAGACTCCTGTGGGCCAGGTGGGCAGGTGAGACACTTAAGAGCGAAACGAACAAATGTGGCTCACCGCCTGCCCCGCGGAAAGCGAGTATCCTAGAGTGGAAATCAACAACTTCCAAAAAGATAATTACCTCATCAAACCTTTTAGGTAGTGAAGATTTCCCTTATCAAAAATATAAGTTGGGAAAATAGGGGAATTTCCTTTATACTAAAGAAGACACACGTCCATGTTTTTTCCCAATATACATTCCAATTCTGATAGGTATAATTAACTAGAGAGCTTTATTAGGAGTGAAGCAATGCAAATAAAAGTGGGGAGTTTCGTCATTTATAACGGCCAGGAGTATCAAGTCGTTTGGATTTATGACAATGGAAACGTGGAGATCGTTACAGACGGACAACATAGAAAGATCGAGCTCGTACAAGAGGGAGATCTCACACACATACGATAAAAAAACTTCCGGAAGCAAATAGCCCGGAAGTTTTGTTTTGTTTCTTATTTTTTGTTGTGTTTGTTATCTTAGTTTAAAACTTCAGGTAGTTTATTGAAGCTTACTTGTAATCTCTAATCACTAAAAAGTTTTTATCCTTTACACCCTCGACAAGTTGATTGGAGCGGAAGGTGCGCAGACTCCTGCGGGACAAGCGGTCAGGTGAGACACTTAAGGGCGCAAAGCGGCAAGTGGCTCACCGCCTGCCCCGCGGAAAGCGAAGCACCTGGAGCGCAGATCAACCTCTCTCAAAAACCTCGAAGCATCACCAAACTAAAAAGGTTTTTTTACAACTTAGACCTTAAATAAGAATCAATAAACGGCGTGATCTCACCATCCATCACAGACTGCACATTACCAACCTCAGTATTCGTCCGGTGATCCTTCACAAGACTATAAGGATGGAAAACATAAGAGCGAATCTGACTTCCCCATCCGATCTCCTTCTGCTCACCACGAATTTCATTCAACTGTGCCTGCTGCTCTTCCAAACGGCGCTGCACCAACTTCGCCATCATCATCTTCATCGCACGTTCACGGTTCTTGATCTGTGAACGCTCTGTTTGACACGAAACAACCGTATTCGTTGGAATATGTGTCATACGAACTGCAGAGTCAGTCGTGTTAACGTGCTGACCACCTGCTCCAGACGCACGATACGTATCAATCTTAAGATCCTCTGTACGGATTTCGATCTCTGTATCATCTGTGATCTCTGGCATCACTTCACATGAAACGAATGACGTGTGACGACGGCCTGAAGAATCGAACGGTGAGATACGAACGAGGCGATGAACCCCTTTTTCGGCTTTCAAATAGCCATAAGCATTATGTCCTTTAATGCTAAGTGTTACAGATTTAACCCCAGCTTCATCACCCGGTAAGTAATCGAGCGTTTCTACTTTATAGCCTTGGCGCTCTGCATAACGCGTGTACATACGAAGGAGCATGGACGCCCAGTCTTGAGACTCTGTACCACCCGCACCTGGGTGAAGTTCTAAGATTGCATTGTTTTTATCATACGGTTCGTTTAATAAAAGCTGAAGCTCAAAATCATTCAGCTTTGTAATCAATGATTTAAGATCTTTTACAAGTTCTTTCTGAAGATCTTCATCCGCTTCTTCTTTTACAAGCTCGTGTGCGATCTCTAGATCTTCATAAGCAGAAGCAAGTTCTTCAAACTCATTCACTTGTTCTTTTAGCCCGTTTGCTTCATTAATAACGACTTGTGCTGCGTTTTGATCATCCCAAAACGTAGGTGCACTCATCTCTTCATCTAGTTCTGCGATACGCGCTTTCTTTGTATCGAGGTCAAAGAGACCCCCTAAAGTCGTTGATACGTTTTTCAATAACGTTTAATTCCTGTTTTACTTCTACTAAATCCATATGTTTTGCACCTCATCTTATAGTTGGTCCATCTTTAAAATATGCGAACGTTGTTCAAATTAATCCTTTTTTACGTCTGATTACAAGCGCAAAGAGAGCCTATAAAAAGACTCTCTTCCTTCACGCAACTTTCTATTCTTGTTCAGCTCCGTGACATTGCTTGTATTTCTTTCCGCTTCCGCATGGACAAGGATCATTACGTTTAATGTCTTGTGCTTTGCGAACCGGTTTCTTCTTTTTCGCTGCATCTTGTTTATCGCTCGGAACAACAGCTTTACCTTCAGCTACTTGTTCACGCTGCATGTTTTGCTCGATCTGCGATTTTAAGATATAAGTTGTAACTTCTTCTTCGATCGCAGCAACCATCGCTTCAAACATCTCGAAGCCTTCAAACTGGTATTCACGCAACGGATCGTTCTGACCGTAAGCACGCAGGTGAATCCCTTGACGAAGCTGTTCCATCTGGTCGATATGATCCATCCACTTGCTATCAACAGAACGTAGGATGACTGCTTTTTCAAACTCAGCAATCTGTTCTGCAGGAAGCTGTGTTTCTTTTTCAGCAAACGCCGCGTGTACTTTCGCTTGAATCTTCTCGATGATCTCTTCACGGTCTAGACCGAATAGATCTTTTTCCGTGAACGTCGGCTCTGTGAACATAACCGCATTTACATAATCCGCGATTTCTTTCGTGTTCCACTCTTCTTGAACTTCCGCTTCTGGTGTATGAACCGTAACGATTCGCTCAAGTGTAGAATCAATCATACGGAGAACGATATCACTCAAGTTCTCAGCATCTAGCACTTCTTGACGCTGTGCATAGATGATCTCACGCTGTTGACGCATAACATCGTCATATTGTAGAAGCTGTTTACGAGCATCAAAGTTTGATCCCTCTACACGTTTTTGTGCAGATTCAACAGCTTTTGTAACCATTTTAGACTCGATCGGCGTCTCTTCGTCCATTCCAAGACGCTCCATCATCGTCATCAAGTTGTCAGAACCAAATCGACGCATCAATTCATCTTCCATCGAGATGTAGAAACGAGATGAACCTGGATCTCCTTGACGACCCGCACGACCACGCAACTGGTTATCGATACGGCGTGATTCGTGACGCTCTGTACCAAGGATGTGCAGTCCGCCAACATCAAGAACTCCTTCACCAAGCTTGATATCCGTACCACGACCGGCCATGTTCGTTGCGATCGTAACCATGCCAAGCTGACCAGCATTTTCGATGATCTCTGCTTCACGCTCATGGTTTTTCGCGTTCAACACGTTATGCTTGATTTTACGCTTCGTTAAAAGCTGTGAAAGTAGTTCAGATGTTTCAACAGCAACCGTACCCACAAGGATCGGCTGTCCTGTTTTATGACGCTCTTCGATTTCAGCCGCAATCGCTTTGAACTTGCCTTGCATCGTTTTATAAATAAGATCTGCTCTGTCATCACGCGCGATCGGACGGTTCGTTGGAATACAGATAACATCCATGTTGTAGATGTTGCGGAATTCCTCTTCTTCCGTTTTCGCTGTACCGGTCATACCAGCAAGCTTATTGTACATACGGAAGTAGTTTTGGAACGTAATCGTCGCGAGTGTCATGCTCTCACGCTGAATCTCCAAACCTTCCTTCGCTTCAATCGCTTGGTGAAGACCATCGCTGTAACGACGACCAGCCATTAAACGTCCTGTGAACGGGTCAACGATCACGATTTCGCCGTCTTGAACGACATAATCCACATCACGCTGCATGATGATGTTAGCTTTTAACGCCTGGTTAATATGGTGATTCAATGTTACGTGCTGATAATCATATAAGTTATCGATCGAGAACATCTGCTCCGCTCTGTTGATCCCTTCTTCAGAAAGCTGAACGTTCTTCGTCTTTTCATCTACTGTATAATCTGTTTCTTTTTTCAGCTGACGCACGAACATGTTCGCCATCTGATAAAGTTGTGTTGATTTTTGGGCAGAACCTGAAATGATCAACGGTGTACGCGCTTCGTCAATTAAAATCGAGTCAACCTCATCGACGATCGCATAGTTACGGCGCTGAACCATCTGTTCTTTATAAACCACCATGTTGTCACGCAGATAATCGAAGCCGAACTCATTGTTCGTACCATAAGTGATGTCAGCTGCATACGCATCACGCTTCTCTTCTTTTGAAAGGTCAGATACGTTCAATCCAACACTTAAACCTAAGAAATTGTATAGCGGCGCCATGATCTCAGAGTCACGACGAGCCAAATATTCATTGACTGTAACAACGTGAGTACCTTTGCCATCTAGTGCGTTCAAATAAATAGGCATTGTCGCAACTAGTGTTTTACCTTCACCGGTTTTCATCTCTGCAATGTTACCTTCATGAAGCGCAACCGCACCCATAATCTGTACAGGATAGTGACGCATGTTCAATACACGAGCTGATGCTTCACGCACAGTCGCAAACGCTTCAGGGAGAAGGTCATCCAGAGATTCCCCTTTTTCGATACGGCTCTTGAACTCAGCCGTTTTGTTCGCCAAAGCTTCATCATTTAAAGCCTTAAACTCTTCAGCTAACGTTTCCACTTTTTCCGCAACTCTTTCGTATCTATTCAACGTTCGGTCATTGGAACTTGGAAAAATCTTTTTCAAAATGCTAATCATCCGAATAACGCTCCCTGTTCTCGAAAATTATATACCACTTCTATTCTAACAGTTTGTGAAACGAGCCACAAGAAATCCCAAATCTTTTCATCGGAATTGTAGCATTCAACTTAAAGAAACTTCCTATATATGTGAAAAATTTGACACTTTCATAGAGACTACAGACCTAAATTTTGGTAAAATAATATAAAGATGGATGGGGGAGGTTCTGAATGGAAAACACAGATCTAGACAGGACAAACAGCACTGGGCAAGGACAAAATGCGCAGCTGCAGCAAAAGAAGCAGCGAAGTGAAAAAAGCAAGACGATCATTCTCACCCTCGTTCTCAGCTTCTTCATTATCGGAGGCCTTGGCACTTGGGGATATTATTCACTATTTGGTCCGAATTCTGCAGCGAGTGTAGATACACCGTCTGATGAGGAATTAACGGAGGCTGAAAAATCCAGCGGCACTGCTCTTTTCAAGCCAACCATTGAAGTTCCAAAGACCGAAATCCAAAGACGAATCAATGTGATTCATGAATTTTGGAACGATGAGCTCGGCTATGATAAATGGTCAAAATATAACATAGACACGCATACACCTGTATTGAAAGATATTGAAATCGATATACGAAGTAAGATTCTGCCATATGTTGCGGGTCCATTAAAGGTAGATGTCGAGAATGCGCTTAGCAAGATTGAGAAAAGCATGAGTTCTGAAAGTGTTGAGCCTTTAAAAGGTGTTCATCGTATTTTTCACGATCTTGATATGACGTTGAACGACTATAAAGCTAGTGATTATTGGGATGTGACGGAAACAGGTAAGTGGATTGAGGATGAAGTAAAGGAATAATAACGATAGAGCACTGTTCTCGTGGTTGACTGAGGGTGGTGTTTTTTTGTTAAGACGATTTCAGAAGTGCTTACAAGAAGTACATTATTCAGATTTCAGCACATGAAAAAGCTGACTTCATCACTGAAGCCAGCTAATGTATTTAAGATTTCGCCGTCGTCATATAATGATCTTTCAACTGATCACGCAATGTCCGCTTTAAAAACTTTCCAACAGACGTCTTCGGAATCTCATCCATGAATACGATATCGTCTGGAATCCACCATTTCGCAAACTGCGGTCTTAAAAACTCCACAATGTCTTCTTTCGGCACTTTTCCTTTCGACTCAGGCTTCAACACGACACATGCGAGCGGCCGTTCCTGCCATTCTGGATGAGGGACGGCGATAACAGACGCTTCGAAAACATCCGGAAACGCCATGATCGCATTCTCTAGATCAACTGACGATATCCACTCACCTCCGCTCTTGATGAGGTCCTTCGTCCGGTCGACGATTTTTACGAATCCTTCTTCATCTACCGTAACCACATCTCCGGTATGAAGCCAGCCATCGTTAAACGTCCCTTCTGTCCGATCATCATTGTAATATTCGTCCGCTATCCAGTTTGAACGCAGCAAAAGCTCACCCATCTCGTTGCCGTCCCATTTCACTTCCCCGCTCGCACCGATCACTTTCATCTCAACACCTTGTATGACATAACCTTGTTTTGCTTTGTAATCAAATTTCGTTTCTTCGTCCAGACCCTCTTGATACGTTTTCAGTCGCGTTGCGATTACAAGTGGACTCGTTTCCGTCATACCATAAGCATGCATAAACGGAATGTTATGTTTTTCTTCGAACGTTTTTATCATCCCTTTAGGTGCAGCAGATCCTCCGCAAATAACCGCTCGAAGACTAGAAGTATCATAACTATTCTGTTCGAGTTCTTGAAGAAGCCCCATCCAGATCGTTGGTACACCTGCAGCAAAGGTTACTTTTTCCATCTCAATCAGTTCCGCTAAAAGCTGTGGCGTGAATCGCGGTCCAGGCATCACTTGCTTCGAACCGAACCAGGTTGCCGCATACGGAAGTCCCCAAGCATTTACGTGGAACATCGGAACAACTGGCATAAGAACATCACTTTCTGATACAGAACCGCCATCAGCAAGTCCTAGTGACATTGAGTGAAGCACGGTCGAACGGTGCGTGTACGTTACGCCTTTTGGGTTTCCTGTCGTGGCAGATGTGTAGCACATCCCTACTGGGTCGTTTTCATCGATATCCTGTGGAAATTCGTAAGCTGGATCGCCCGCTTCTAATAGTTTTTCATAATGATAGAGAGGCTGAAGCGGCGATTGCGGCAGCTCGTCTTCATCGGTCATCAATATATACGCTTTTACATTTGGAATATGGTCTTTAAGTGCTTCAACAAGAGGTAGGATGTCCTGATCTACGAATAAAATCTGGTCATCGGCGTGATTGATAATATATGCAATATGCTGAGGGGAAAGTCGGATATTGATCGTGTGAAGTACAGCTTCAACACCTGGAATGGCGAAATAAGCTTCTAGATGACGATGGTGGTTCCATGCAAGTGTTCCAACCCGCTCACCTTTTTGAACACCAAGGCGCTTTAGCGCGCTCGAAAGCCTGCGTGTTCGCTCACCAATCTCCCGGTAGCTGAACTTCCTGATCCCGGACATCGTGCGGCTCGTTACTTCTTTTTTAGCAAAATACCGCTCCGCATGTTCTAGCATACTTGTAACTCGAAAAGGCACATTCATCATCATAACTACTTCTCCTCCTTAAATAGTAAACATAGTCATTAGTGTAAGCGTTTTCTTGTTACTCACTAGTTCCCCTTACCTACTTCAAAATCCTGCTGTTAAAACAGATTCCTCAGAACAAAACGCAGAAAAACACGAAAAATATTTTTCAGCTGAAAAAAGTTTGAAATTCCATCCAGTTTTTTGCGTTAAACTTATAAGGAAAAGGAGGGTTTGTGATGCCAGATTGGTCGTATCATACCTTTTTTAAACCACTTTTGTTTCGCATGACATCCGAAACAAGCCGTGATCTCACTTTACATACGATGAATACCCTCGCCAAACTACCATTTGGTGATAAGATTATACAATTTTTCGGTCATATGCAGCCTAGCAAACAATTAGAGCGGAAGGTTGCCGGAATCACCTTCCCCTCACCTGTTGGCATTAGTGGTGCATTAGATCCCTTTCTGAATGGAACAAAAGCGTTCACCAACCTTGGTTTTGGTTTTATTGAAGTAGGACCTATAACCGTTCTGCCACTAAAATCAGAAAAACCGATTAGACGGGACTTGGTAAAAGAAACGCTTGTATATGAACACCTTCAAGAAAATCTTGGTCTCGATGCCGCTCTAGTAAAACTTCAATCTATGAAGATAAAGAAGATTCCAATGGGGATATTGATTAAGGGAGAAACACTGCAGGATTATGAGAAGCTCGTTCAAAAACTGGATGCACATGCTGCTTTCTTCATTATCGATATGCAAGGTTCTTCTTATCTGAAGCAAATTCGGGAGAGAACATCAAAACATATAATGTTAGAACTAAATCATCAGACGATTAAATCCTTTTCAGAAGTCATTGCTGTAGACGGTTATATCATTCGCGAAGGAATGGAAAGTGATGATGGACTCGAACTCGGACAGATGGAAATGCATCAATTAAAAGAAAATATCCACCAGCTCTTACCTTATAACAAACCGATCATAACTTCTGGTGGCGTTCATGAACCGAATGATGCGATGGAACTTATACGTGAAGGTGCTTCTCTCATACAACTGCATAGCGGATTTGTTTATTCAGGACCCGGTCTTCCAAAACGCATCAACGAACGCATTTTGCATGAAAAACAGCCTATCTCTAAATCAGTTGAACAAACAGGCTGGATCTCTTTTTTCCTGATGGGACTAGGCGTTTTCATAGCCGGCATCATCGCTCTATTTATCGGACTGACTGAAGTTCTCTTACCTTATGACGAACAATATTTAGGCATACAAAAAGAAGAGATTCAAGAATTCAATCACCACCTGTTTCATTTCATGTCTCATGACCGAATATGTTTAGCAGGTGTTATGATCTCGGCAGGTTTCATGTTCATGCAGCTTTCCTATCACGGCATCCGGAAAGGTGAACATTGGGCAAAAAAAGCCTATGTGATTGCTGCATCTCTCGGTTTCTTAAACATCTTTTACTTTATGGGCTTTGGCTATTTTGACAAGCTTCACTTTCTCTATTATGTAATCATTCTTCCCTTTTTTCTTTATGGACTTTATCAATCTCGAAACCTCACTACGGGATCAAAAGGGTTGAATCTCTATAACACATTATCTTGGAAAAAAAGTCAGCTTGGCCAGAGCTTATTTGTCATATCAGGTATGTGCTTACTCTCTGCAGGCATCGTCATTTCCATCATCGGAATGAACGGAGTTTTTGTAAAAGAAGACTTAATGTTCTTTGCCCTTACACCTGAACAAATCACTGCATTCAACGATAAATTAATTTCGTTAATTGCACACGATCGTGCTGGCTTCGGCGGTGCACTAATCTCAGAAGGATTTTTATTGTTAACCATCGCATTATGGGGATATCGTGAAGGGTCGAAGTGGGTATGGTGGACACTGTTACTTGGCGGTTTGCCAGGATTCTTAACAGGTGTCGGTACACATTTTATGATCGGATACGATAATCACTTTCACCTTTCACCCGCTTATCTATTGTTTGTCTTTTATTTCGTAGGATTAGCTTACTCTTATAGTTATTTAAATCGCAGTGGTGAAACTCAGATGAGAGATATATCTGTATTGAAAGTAGAAAAAGTGTAGACGTGGAGTCTGCACTTTTTTTATTTTGCTTGCGTTTGTTTTTGAAGGTGAATCGCCTTTTTTATAGCAAGGATCGTACCTAAATGAAGACCTTCATGATAAAACGTGCGCGGCAGCACTTCCGCAAAAGTGTTCATGCCAAGTTCAGTTGGTTCATCTAGCTCCTGATGGAGTCGATGACCAAATTGCTCCTGGATCACTTGAACCTGCTCCATCAACCGGTGACGAAGCTCCTGAAGAGTTGGAGGCGTCTGCTGCCAATTCTCTGGCTTCGTTCCAAACCCGAATAGCTCTCGATAATGAATCGGGGCCGGATTATCTTCACGGATTTTATGATACAGCCAATCGTACTGATCCAAAAAAATATGCCCCAAGTTCCAGCGAATGTTATTGTTAAACCCCTCAGGAATAAAGTCCGCTTCCTCTTCAGTGAGTTCTTCAACAGTGCTTAACGTGTTGTGACGAAACGCTGCGAGTTGTTTTAACAGGATATCGTTTTTCATGTTTAGTGCCTCCTTCATTTTGAATATATCGGCAAGAATTAGTTTTTATCGGCGAGTTTCAGGATATATCGGCAAGTTTTCAATTATATCGACGAGATCTAGATTTTATCGGCAACTTTACTTCCCAAACATAAAACACACCCCAAAAGTGTCATGGGGTGTGTAGTCTAATTTTGTATATTAGTTTGTTCCTGCGATCAGGCCATATTTGCCGTCTTTACGTCTGTACACGACGTTCATCTCACCAGATTCAGCGTTGTTATAAACGAAGAAGTTATGGCCGAGTAATCCCATTTGGAGGATTGCTTCCTCAGTGTCCATTGGTTTCAGATCGAATCGCTTTTCACGTACGATCTCGAAATCGTCCTCTTCCTCTAACAGTGCCGTTGATACGCCTTCTGTACCGTTAGCAAACATGTGCTTTGTGCCTTCAGCATTTCTAAATTTACGGTTTACTTTTGTTTTGTGTTTTCGAATTTGACGCTCTAATTTTTCTACCACCAAATCAATCGCAGCGTATAAATCCAAATGACGTTCCTCTGCACGAAGCAGTAGGCCCTTCATCGGTATCGTTACCTCAATGGATTGTTCATTGTTGTACACTTTTAGATTTACGTGTACGTCAGAGTTCGGAGTTTCGTTAAAGTACTTTGTGAGTTTCGTCACCTTTTTCTCAACGTAAGCCCTAATGGCTTCTGTCACCTCGATGTTTTCTCCACGAATGTTAAAATGCATAACTTAACTCCTCCTTTCGGTGATGTATATATATTTCGATATACCCCAAAAGAATTCCTCCGTAACATTTAAAATATTTTGACAATATTTTTACACTATCGACAAATTCTTTACAATGGTGGAAAACCCTATAAGACCGGGCAAAGATCCGTTCAGCAATGATTCAATAAAATATTTTCACGAAACAAAATTCCCGGTTTCTTATATTTACCAATTCAGATCTGATGCGAGAAAATAAATTTCACTTACATTCTTTTAGTTTCAAACTATGTGGTATACTAGGAATTAACCTTTAAAGCTTTAAACTTTTTACAAAACCTGTTCCATCTCCCTGCTCGATTCTTGAGTAGGGGTTTTTTTATGTAATTTTTTAGACAAATAAAAAAAACAGGCTCTAAAGAGAACCTGTTTTGGTATAACGAAGCTTATGCTTTTTGAACGTTAGCAGCTTGAGCGCCACGAGCACCTTGCTCAACTTCGAAAGTTACTTTTTGACCTTCGTCTAAAGATTTGAAACCATCAGATTGGATAGCTGAGAAATGTACGAATACATCGTCTCCGTTTTCGCGCTCGATGAATCCGAAACCTTTTTCTGCGTTAAACCATTTTACTGTACCTTGTTCCATGTTTGTTGCCTCCTAGTGCGTTACCACACGATATATTGCTACTCTTGCCCAAAGTATTGCTAAAGAAGAAAAGTCGAAACTCATACAATCTTTTACGCCGAACAAAAATAATCTATAACCATCATAACAGTGATTGCGAAATGATGCAAACTAATCATTCATAATATGAAATATTTTCTAGAAATAAAAACCCGCCTGCGGTAACAGACGGGATTAAAAGTATGGTCATAGTGCCTTGAATTATAGTTTAGTTACGTTTGCCGCTTGAGGCCCACGAGCTCCATCTACAATATCAAACTCGACTTGCTGACCCTCGTCAAGGCTTTTGAATCCGTCAGTGTTGATTGCAGAGAAGTGTACGAACACATCGTCTCCGTCTTCGCGCTCAATAAATCCAAAACCTTTTTCTGCGTTAAACCATTTTACTTTTCCTAACATGCCTTTCACAATCCCTTCATCATGCGAATCTTTGTATAGATCTTCTATACACTTTATAGTATGACATATACCCAAAAAAGTTGTCAAAGGCTTAAGATTGGCGAAAAATAAGAAGTTTTGTCGAAAAATCTCTAGGTTTATTTTTGAATAAAAATACATAATTGTTCTAATTTATGCGTTCTTTAATCAGTTGTGTAGGCGCTCGTTTTCAGATTCCATTTGGTACTTCTAATCCAAGCTTGGCCACATATAATTCACTATACAGCGTAGGAACATTAAACAGGTGTTTAAAAGGAGGCAATGGACGTTGCTGCAAATGATTGAAAAAGTCGTACTAGCTATGGCGGCCATTCGTATTTTATCAGGAACCCTCGAGATTACGGCAGCACTTTTCATGCTGCACTATAATACGGTAGAACGAGCACTCGTCATCAATTCTCTGCTTTCCATCATCGGTCCGATCATCTTTTTCTCGACGATGACGCTCGGAATCTATGGATTATCTACAAAATTGTCATTCGGCAGCTTGATCTGGATCATGTTAGGCGTCGTTTGTATTGTTTATGGGATTAAAAGATAATCTGTATGGCTTGGTTTGCAATAATCTCGCAGAAACAACAAATATTCTCACGAAAAAGAATATTAATTTCACGAAAAAATTTTATAATCTCACGAAAAGAGCCAATATAAACGCGAGTCGACAAACTGACGACAAGCTTAAAACCTGTACCCAGACAAATACGTCAGAAACTCTTTTTGTTTACCGTGATTGTACTTCGTTAACGCATACGTATGAGCATCCGGAATGTCCACTGAGTCACAGTCCACCTCTAGCAATCGTCCTTCTAACAGCTCTCTTCTTACGGTTGATAACGGTAAGAACGAAATTCCTAATCCTTCCGCAATAAAGCGTTTTGTTATATGAATCTGAGACACCTTCATCATCCGAACGCCGGGATAACGGGATTTTACACGTCTGCAAAGATCGTCCCAATATCCTGGATGGTTATGGGTCAGTAGGTAGTTGGAGAGAAGCACTTCTTTTTCATCCAGGGGTGGCGCTGCTTCAAAATCCAGCCCATCATGCGGTGCCACTAATACGATTTTATCTTGATAAAGCATCTGACTCGTAATCTCAGCATGCGAACTTCCTAAACAAGAAAGCCCAAGGTCCACATCCTCGTTCAAAACCGCTCGCTCTATATCTTCTGAATCAATGATTTTTATCGATATCTCCACATCAGGATTGGCTTTTACATATCGTTTCAAAACAGAAGGCAAAATCGTATCGGCAATTAGCGGTGAGATTCCGATACAAAGCTTCGTATCATAGCCTTGTTGAAACGCGTTTAGATCTTCTAGTCCACTCTCATACACTTCCATCAGCTTTCTCGCATGCTGGAGGTACCTTCTCCCTTCCGCCGTAAGCTTCACTCTTCTGCTATCTCGTAGAAATAGTGACATCCCTAACTCAGACTCCAGCATTTTAATATGTACAGAAACAGAAGGCTGAGAGACATGGAGGATTTCAGAGGTTCTTCTAAAATTTTCGCACTCTGCCGCAGTGATAAATGTTTGTAGCCAGGAGAATTCCATTCTTCTTCATTCCCTTCTGATTAACTTTTCTTATTAAATCGATTAAAAACAATTAATATCATAAATCAATTTCATTCTATACAATGATACTAAATAATGGAAGGAGTGAGAACCATGATGCAAAAAGGACTTAAAGGAATCGTTGCTGCGGAGACCGCGATCAGCCATATTGATGGAACAGAGGGCAAACTTATTTATAGAGGTTATGAGATTGGTGACCTTACTTCACGTTTTTCGTTTGAAGAAGTGGCACACCTTCTTTGGTTCGGTGAACTTCCTAACGATGAACAATTACAAATTCTCAAAAGCGAACTTATAAGAAATCGTGAGCTTCCCCTTCATATCAAACGCATCTTAGACCACCTGCCTGAAGACATGGATTTGATGAGTGTAATCCGAACGGCCATTTCGTCTGAAGGTGTCTCGAGTTATGGATGGAAGCCAACCGTTTCACAAGCCATTCGGTTAACGAGTCTTGTTCCTACCGTCATTTGCTATTGGACGCATCGTTTGAATGGTAAGCCTTTTGTTGAACCATCTACCGAATTAAGTCATGTTGAAAACTATCTATATATGCTTACAGGTGACATACCGAGTAAAGCCCATACTCTAGCACTTGAAACCTACATGATTCTAACGCTCGAGCATGGCATGAACGCTTCCACTTTTTCGGCTCGTGTTACAGCATCGACCGAATCGGATATGGTTTCAGCCGCAACATCTGCAATCGGAACGATGAAAGGACCTCTTCATGGCGGAGCACCTTCAGCGGTCATTGACTTGCTAGACGAAATTAGAAAAGCTGGAAGTGCTGAACAAGTGATACGAGGTAAATTGGAGAATGGTGAGAAGCTCATGGGATTCGGACACCGTGTTTATAAAACACACGACCCACGAGCAGTTGCACTAAAAGCAAAACTTTTAGAATTAGTCGGTGAAGATGAGTGGTTAGATCTCGCGCTGGAAGTAGAAAAAACAGCAATAACGTTACTACAGGAATACAAACCAGGTAGAGCGTTGTATACGAACGTTGAATTCTACGCTGCAGCGATTATGAAGGCGATCGAACTAGATCCTGCTTTATTCACCCCTACCTTTACAGCAAGTCGAATGGTCGGATGGACCGCTCACATTTTAGAGCAATCAGAAGACAATACGATTTACCGTCCACAATCCGTATATACAGGAAAGTTTCGTGATAAAGTTTTTTAAACGACTCTCTTTCTAAATGATTGTTTCTTTCAAATTTTTGTCTTCCTTGACAATTGATTGGAGTGGAAGGTGCGAGACTCCTGCGGGACAGGCTGAACTTAAAAGTGAAACGTCCGAATGTGGCTCACCGTCTGCCCCGCGGAAAGCGAGCATCCTGGAATGGAAATCCACTACTTCCAAAAAGAAAATATCAGAGCATCCAATCTACAAGCACCCCTTACTTCAATGGTAAAATAGACAAAATGAACCGTTTGAGAAAGAGGTGCTTTTTCATGATCCTAAAATCAATTCTATACAGAAAAGATAAGAAACAAGAAGGATATCCATTTCAACTTCCGCTTCTTCAATCCTTTGATTCTCTCCACTTCAAAAAACCTGTCACCATCTTAGTAGGTGAAAATGGTACGGGAAAATCAACGTTGCTCGAGGCAATCGCAGATCAAGCCGGTTCTGTTCAGATCAATCGTACAGAAAAAGAGAATGACCCCATCAAAAAATTAGCAAAACAGTTAAAATTGACGTGGAGTGTGAAAACAAAAAAGGGATTCTTTCTGAACGCAGAAGACTTTGTTAGCTTTGTGAGGCGTGCAGCAGAAATGAAAGAGACCGCGTTACAAGAATTAGCAAACATTGAAGTAGAGTACAAAGACAAGTCTGCTTATGCGAAGAGCCTTGCTTCCCTCCCTCATAACCGAACGCTTGCTGAACTCAAAGACCTTTATAATAATGGACTTGAGTTTCGTTCTCACGGAGAACGTTTTTTAGATTTCTTTCAATCACGCTTTCGCCCGAACGGCTTATACATTCTCGACGAGCCAGAAGTTCCGCTATCTCCTATGAAGCAGTTAAGTTTTATATCGATGTTAAAAAAGATGGAACAACAAAACGCACAGTTCATTATTGCGACTCATTCTCCCATCTTAATGGCCTATCCGGGTGCAGAAATAATCAGTCTCGATTCCCTGCCACCCGCTCAAACTCCTTACGAAGAACTGGAACATGTGCAGATTACGAAAAACTTTTTGGAGAGTCCGGAGAGGTTTTTAAGACATTTGTGATATATGACTTCTACATAAAAAAGGCACTCCGCTGATTCCCAGCTAGTGCCTTTTCGTTAATTCTTTTTATCAAAATACATCCCATCCACTGACACCGACTGATACGGATTTGCGTAGCGGGTGTTTTTTTCCTTCTTTTTCTTCATTGTTGAAAGATTATGCTTAATCTCTTCAAACTGCCGTGCTAACAGTGGATTAATCGTTTCATTCATCTTAACGATTAAACGCCCCATCCGCTGTTCATCTTCGGAATAAGTGGCAGGTAAGTTTCCAATGGTCGCTTGTCGCTGATCAAGCAATTCATTTAACCGCTCGATATACGATTCGCGCTCTTCTTTCGGCAAACCTGCGCTCACATGATCATACAGGTTCTTCGTAATCTCGAGCAGAATTTTTACGGCAGGCATTACACGCGCCCTGTTTCGCCATGCTGCATGCGGCGATTGATCTGGATCACTTCTTTCCACGTGTTACGGAAATCTAGCACATAGTCTTCCACTTCATCTAAAATCTTCACGTCATTTTGGATGTTCGCTTCAATTAGACGACGATTGATGTAATCGTACATCGTCATCAATGACTTCGATACTTCAAGGTCCATGTTCAGCGTAACCATCAACTCTTGGATAATCTTTTGTGCTTTTAATAGGTTCGTATTCTTTTGTTCTGTATTCTTAAGTTCGATCCCCGTTCGCGCGAGACCGATAAATTTTAAGCATCCGTTATAGAGCATGAGCGTCAACTCGCCGGGAGACGCCGTTTGGACTGAGTTATTTTGATACGCCTTGTTTGCGTTAAGTATGGACATGTAAAGGTAACACTCCTTTTTGGTTTAAAATTACTGTCCGCCGCCAAACTGCTGCATTAAGTAAGCTGATTGCTGATTAGAACGTTGAATGGCTGTTTCCATTGCTGAAAATTGGCGCCAATATCGATCCTCCACCTGTTTAAGGCGGTCTTCAAAAGCTGAGATACGTTTGTCTACATCAGTTAACTCTTTCCCTAGCGTAAACTGAGCATTTGTACGAAGCGCGTTTCCTGCTTTTAGTTCGATTTTGTCTACAGTCTGATCGATTGAGGCACGTAATTTTTTTGCAATGCCTTCCACGTTATTTGTGCTATCGCCAGTGAACATCTTCATCACAGCTTCGGGATTCGCCGCTAATGCTTCTCTTAACTTCTTGTCATCAATCTCCAGCTTCCCTTTATCGAGATAGTTACGGGAAGTTGTGATTCCGATTTCAGAAAGCTGATCATATTTTGTATCTCCCGTATTAACGGAAGCATATAGAACCGAGCGCATCGTGTTCAAGCCACTCGAGAGGATAGAATCTCCACGCAGCATCCCACTCTTTGCTTTCTCATCCCACAGTTCCGCTTCTTTTTCAGATAAATCTTTGCGCTGTGCATCGGTTAGAGGAGGAAAATCACGGTACTTGGTTTCAGCAGTCTTTTTATTAATCGATTCAATCGTTTCGTTGTATTTTTTTACAAAGTCTTTGATTGAAGTGATTACTCCCTCAGTATCAGTGGTTGAACTGATGGTAGATTCTCCGGTTGCTTTTAATGAATAGGAAACTCCGCTGATTGTGAAGTTGTTGGAAGTACGTTGTATATTAGAAATACCATTTAAAGTGAATATTGCATTAACAGCATCTGTACCAGTAAGTTCTTGTGGACCAACTGTATTACCTGGAGATGTAGTTACAAAACCGAGTTTTTGAAAGAAGTCTACAGTTGTATCCGATTGAAGAGAAATCTTTGATCCCGCACCCGTTAAATTATTTGAAAGTGCAAATTGCCCCGTTGAATCATCATAAAATGCGGATATATTTAAACCAGCTTCTGATAGTTTTTTTGCGACGGAGTCTAATGTGTCTACATTGGGATCGAGTTTAATTATTTTAGCAGTGTCTTCTAAAGTTGAACTACCTGGTTTTTGTACTTTTATTTCTAAAGATATTTCTGATGTAAACCCAGGATTTATATTCTTTAAAATATCCGTGCTTTTAGCGTTAGTACCAGCTACCTGTATCTTATTCGAAACCCAGTTCCTTGCTGTTGCCAGCTGAGTAACATTAATCTTAGAAGTAATATTAGAAGCACTTCCCGCCGCAGTCGCAGTTACCGCATTTGGATTCGTGCTGGTTACGGTCTTCTTATTAAACGTCCCTTGAAGAGCGATTCCGTCTAGAACGAAACGATCTAGATCGGTTAGCAGCTTATTCATCGAGCGATAATCATCACGCTGCCACTCTAATGTTGTTTTCTTTTGCGCTAGTTTATCGAGTGGAATACGCTCTGCTTTCATTAAGTCGCCAACGATCGTATCGATGTCCATTCCGCTCGCTAATCCGCCAATTCTCATACTCACGGTTCATCACCGTCCCTAAATTTTTTTATCTACAAAAATGCCCATAAAGTCAATCATATCCGCATACATATCAAGGAACTTTTTATTTGGAATCTCCTTGAGCACCTCTTGTGTTACTTCGTCCACGACCTGAACGTAATAGTCGTTCAACTTTTCGTGAAGCACAAATTTTGAAGAAGTGTGTGTTGGCTTTAACATATCGTTCATCGCATGAATTACTTTTTCTAGTGATTCTTTTGTTGGTTTAGTCTGTACTGAAGCTTCGGCTTGAGTCGTTTGTTCTGGTTGGTTTTGGCTTTTAAGCACAGGCTCAGATTTTTGAAATACAGGAGAACTAATCGATTGCAGTTCCACCTTCATCGCCCCTTTTGTTTTCTCTAAAATTTATATCGGATTAATCAAAAAATTGTTGAGGAAGAGTAAAGAAAGAAGTCGCGAAAAAAAATTTATTACAATTCTATGAAACTACTCAATCTTCTAATTATTTATTGTAAAATAGTTGCTTAGGAACATAAAAAATGTAGAAAAATGACCAATAATGTCTGCGGCATTTACATATAGCAATACATACTCTAAAAAATGAAAAATTGAAAACGAGAGGATTCTGGCAGTAATGAAACACCGACACTCAAAGCAACAACGAAAACGCAGCCAACAGCCTAACTCAAACGTTAAGCAAACGAAAGCCATGGAACAACCTCTACACAGAAACAGATACATAACTGGCCTCGATGGACTAAGAGCCATCGCCGTACTTGCAGTTATCGCCTATCACTTAAATTTCGAATGGGCGGCAGGCGGTCTTCTAGGGGTTACTGTCTTTTTTGTTTTATCAGGATATCTAATAACCGATCTATTAATCACTGAATATGTATCAACAAATTCGATTAACTTTAAAAACTTCTGGATCCGCCGAGCCCGAAGGTTATTGCCAGCCATGTTTACGATGCTTCTCGTCGTTGTCACATACGTAACCTTGTTCGAACCATCCATGCTTGAAAAACTTGAAGAAGATACCGTTGCAGCCATTCTTTATGTAAGCAACTGGTGGTATATATTCCAAGATCTTTCGTATTTCGAAAGCTTCGGACCCCCTTCCCTTCTAACCCACTTTTGGAGTTTAGCAGTGGAAGAACAATTTTATATCCTATGGCCATTGGTCATTATCGTTCTATTAAAAATGAAAGTTCGTGAAGGTTCCCTATTTTCTATGATGCTAGCAGGTGCACTCCTTTCAGCAGCACTGATGACAATCATGTACGAACCAGGTGCAGACCCGAGCCGTATTTATTACGGAACAGATACGCGGGTATTTTCCCTTTTACTAGGAGCAAGCCTTGCCGTCATCTGGCCAAGTCGCAAACTGTCTAGCACGCTACCACCTGAGATTCGTTGGAAGCTAGACTTTGTCGGACTATCCGCACTCGCATTTATCTTTTACATGTTTGCAAGCACGGACCAATATCAAGACTTCCTCTACCAAGGTGGAATGGTCGCCATATCTGTTGCCGCACTGCTAGTAGTAGCTGTAATGGTCCACCCATCCAGCAAACTCAACACGTGGTTGAGCTTTAAACCGTTACGCTGGGTAGGTATCCGTTCATACGGGATTTATCTGTGGCACTTCCCGGTGATTGTTCTGACGAGTCCTCAATGGGGAGCGGATGCGCCAAGCTTATTTAGAACGACATTTCAAATTGTACTGATCTTCGTTCTAGCTAACCTGTCTTGGAAATACATCGAGAACCCAATTCGTAAAGGTGCTTTATCAAGATTTTGTCGAGTGGTAAAACGCGGAGAATGGAAACGGGAACGATCATTTATAGGACGTTTTGTATTAACAGCTTGTATTCTAGGTCTTTTCATGTGCGTATCTGCAATCGGCTTCACGACAACTTCAGTAGCGTTAAGTAAAGGTAAAGTAATCTCTGCTATACAAGACAAAGTTGGCAATGAAGAGCCGCCGCCAGAAAATACGGTGAGACCAAAGCCGAAGCCTGATGGTGCTGAAGACGAAAAGCCGGCAGAAGAACCTGAAGAAAAGCCTTCTGAAAATAAGCCATCTAACGAAAAAGACGAAGAGAAAAAACCTGTTCAAGATACACGTTCACTCTCAGTCATTGGTGATTCCGTCATGATTGATGTAACGCCTCATATCGAGGAAGTATTCCCAAATGCAAAAGTGGACGCCAAGATCGGACGTCAGTTTAGAGAAGCAGAAGATCTTGTTCAGCAGAAGAAAAGCTCAGGCAGTTTAGGAGAGATTGTTGTCATTGAGCTTGGAGCGAATGGACCACTTTCTGAAAAGAGAATGCATCACTTGATCGAGCTAATTGGTGATCGAGACATTTATATGATTACAGCGCGTGTTCCAAAGCCTTGGCAGCAGGAAGTGAATGAGACAATTTCTATTGTTGCTCAGGAGTACAAACACGTTAAAGTTGTGGACTGGTTTGAGATGAGTGAGTCACATCCTGAATATATCGGTAGCGATGGTGTGCATTTAACGCTTACTGGTGCGAGAGAGTATGCGGAATTCCTGATTAAACATATTGATTAAAGAAAGAAAGCCAATCACCCAGAACATACGGTGATTGGCTTTTCTATATTTACTCTTCGTCATTGTTGATTAAAGGATTGTCTTTTCCGTTCGGTGCTGGAAACTCTCCTTTTGGAAGATCTTTTAAGTAATCCGTTAGTTCCGGTAAATAATAGGCTGAAATGGTAATCTCGTATTTGAACTGGTCGGTAACAGCATCAGCAGAAGCGATTTCAAGTTCTTCCATACCAGTAAATGTAATGCCTTCTACAACAATGACACGCTTTAATTCTTCAATGGTTCGTATGAACTTTTGAATACCTTCATAATCTTTAGATACCACTGACATCTCAGCTTTAATCTTTCTAACACCCTGAGGTAAAACTTCAGGAACAGCAGGTGTTGGTGATTCAGTTGATTCCACTGCATTGCTTTCGTTTGCATCTTCATCTTCTACTATTTCGGTCGTATTTTCAACATCTTCATCTAAATTTTCGGTTTCAGTTGTTTCTTCAGCTGCTGGTTCCTCAGGAGCAGGACTATCAGCAGTCTCTTCTTCAGCAACAACCTCTTCCTCTTCTGATGCTTCGCCATCTGAAAAGTCCATCGTTAGGATAAGGCTATCAGATAAGACCTCTGCTTTCTCGAACTGCAGCATCAGTTGATCAACGAGAGGCTTAACCGGCACTTCCTCTTGTAGAGCAAATGTATTTTCACTCGTTTGTGTAGTTACAGCAACAGATTCATTAGCCTTCTTTAAAAGTACCTCTTGCTGTTTCAATTCTGTATCTACCGATTCAATTCTCTGATGAAGAGGTGACAGTAAGCCAAAGTATCCATATACTCCACCTATAACCAATAAAAGAATGACACCTAGTCCCACATATGTAAGAAGTTTTTTATTCTCCGCCATTCTCTTCACCTTTTAACTCAAGAATTTTCTCTCTCTCGAATTCAATCTTGTAGAGACTTTTATAACGAGGTAGAAATTCTTCCATGGCTGTCATATCTTCTCCCTCATTGATTTCCTCAAAATTAGTTGTTTCCATCTTTTCAATCGTAGCATCTGCTAGATAAGGAGAATTGGTTAATTCATATAAATAATGAGACGTTTCTGCTAGCGTATCAAACTGTGCTTCAACAAGAATCGTTTTTTTGTCTTTGTATTCGTATTTCATAAAAAAACCACGTTCTGGAAGCAAAGCCACTAAGTGCTGAAGTAAATCTGTAGCAGCGATCTTCTTATCACGAATATAATCAATCTTTTCTGCTAAAGGTTCTGATTCCACTTGTGGAACAGCTTGTTGTTGTTTCTCCAACTGCGTTTGCACTAAAAGTTTTTCTTGTTCTAATAGTCGTTCTTTTTCTTGCAGTGTGCCTGCACTTACATAATAGTCTAGCCCTAACCATGTCGCTGACCCTAAAAACAACGTCACTGCAGCTATTAATAGAATGGTAGTCTTTAATGATTTACTTTCTTTAACGGGTAAAAGGTTAATATCGACTAACATAGCTGCACCTCTTTTAACCCAAGACCTAGTACTACATCAAATTGTGGAGGCAGCAATGTGTCAGAGGGTTTGATCGTCAGTACGGGTACATCATCCAGTTTGGAAGACAATCTTTCTTGAATGTATGACAACTCTGGCAACTCACCAGACAACACAACTTTCGAGACACCTTGTTCACCTTGATTGATCGTAAACTTGTAATAGTTCACGATGCGCTCTATTTCTACTAATTTATCTTCTATTAAGCCATGTATATAACCAGAATCACCTTGCCATTCAATTCTCTGTACACCAGTAGAATGCTGTTTAAAGTTCCAGCTCTTATAATCGGTCTCCATTTTTAAATGGTTGAAGAAATAAGGCTTATGATGGTGAAAGATACTTAGTTGGACAGCTGGAATATCAAATTGAAGACAAAGGGTATGATCTTTTTCAGAAACGAGATCCTTCATAAAAATAAGTCGATACAAGGCGACGCATGAAGCATCAGCAACAACTGGTTTTAACTTCGCGTCTGAGAGCAGCGTCGAATAATCGTGTACCATTTTTTCAGAAGCTGCAAACAGTAAAATTTCACGTTTTTCCTCATTTGTATCTAGTAAAACATAATCAAACACAGGATCCTCAAACGGGAGGTGAATCGTATTACCTAGCTCCATATATAGATAACCTTTAATTTCTTCGTCCTTTTGATTAGTAGGAATCTGATGTTTACGGATAACAAGCTTGCTATCAGGAATCAAGAATTGGACTTCTCGACCTTTAATTCCCCACTCTAATACACACTCTTCCAGAATGGTTAAAAGAGTTTCTCGATCTGCAATCAGGCCATCATGAATCAATCCTTCAGGAAGATAACGTTCACCAGAACCTCTTACATCAAGATCTTCTGGGTGACGGTAATCCAAATAGCGGATGACATGATCTTGGAGAATTATATTAATTCTTTTTTTATTAAAAAGACGCAGATTAAATCTCATTAGGACACCTCAGCTATATTTAAACCCATAAACAATATTTTTACATATAATTCTTTTTGTCAATTCACCATCTTATTGATGAGTTCATGAAAAGAATCATATAAGAGTACCACTGATTAGTGATACTCTTATCACTATCCCTTACTTATCTAAGTAATCAGTATATTCCGATTCCGGAACAACTGAAGTATCAGTATATGAGCTTTTAACAATTTTTGCTCCGTCATGTCCAGTTAAACTATAAGCTTTTGTAGCAGAATCCCATGTTACAGTCCAAACTTTATCTTTTAAACTACTTACATAGTCATTTAATCCATTAGTATCAGTTGATGATGAAGTATAATCCCAACCTCCTGGAGGATAAACCCCATCTGTTGAATGCTTTAACTTAGCCGCATTAATAATTTGAACAGCCTCGGTAACTTTCGCTTTATCTTTTGTGTTGCCAATTATCCCACCAATACTTACCACTGCAATAGCTGCAATAATCCCTAAAATTACGATGACAACTAGCAACTCAATAAGAGTTAAACCTTTTTCATTTTTTGCATACTTTTTCAAAAGTTTGTTAAACATGTTTTCTACTCCCTTTAGTTTATATTATTTTGTTGTACCTCTACCCAATTGTTTTATAGATTTCAAACATCGGTACCATTACAGATACTACAATCGTACCTACTACTGAAGCCAAAAAAACAATCATCAACGGCTCAATCAATGCCTTCAAACGGTCAGTTCCGGTTTCTACTTCTTTTTCGTAAAAATCAGCTACTTTTGCAAGCATTTCGTCGAGTGATCCAGTCTCTTCACCAATTGAAATCATTTGTGTTACGAGAGGTGGAAAAATCCAATGTTGTTTCATTGGTTCAGTTAACCTTCTACCGGCTTCTAGAGAACTTCTGGAATCACGGATTACTTTGGCGACTACTTCATTCTCCACCACTTTTTCCACAATCGATAGGGATTGTAAAATAGGAACAGAACTCGAGAATAATGAACTCAGCGTTCTTGTCATTCTTGCAAGTGCAGATTTCTGAAGTAATTTACCGAATATCGGAACTTTTAGAATCACATAATCGAAGTAATACCGGCTAGATTTATTTTTACGAATGATCAATAGTGCCAAATAGAATAACACCAAGAACATGATTAAAAGCCACCAGAAATCCTGCACAAATTCACTTGCTCCTAATACAAACCTAGTTATAGCTGGCAACTCCCCACCTGCGTCTTGAAGCATTTTTGCAAACGTCGGCACGACTTTGGCAAGCAAGAAGATTACAACAAACACAGCCACCACCCCGACAATCATCGGGTACATCATTGCTGAAATGATCTTTTGCTTCGTATAATGCTGTTTCTCAAAATAAGTTGCCAGTTGGTCAAGTGTATCGTCCAAACTACCACTTACTTCTCCTGCGGACACCATGTTGATAACCATCGGTGGAAACACATTTCGGTGACGACTCATCGCATTAGACAAAGGGTTACCTTGACGAAGCTCTTCTTCCACATCGGCTAGCACCTTTTGCAGCGCTTTACTTTCTGTCTGAGCAGCCATGATACTTGTCGAATCTACAACGGATACACCAGCACGCAACAATGTTGCAAACTGCCTTAAGAAAATGACAAACTGCTGAGATTTTACTGGACTGCCTAACGAAATTTCTTTGTTAAACAGCGTTTGCCTCATCTCTTGTACTTCTGTGACTGCGATGCCTTTTTCTTTTAGCTTTAAAACCGCTTCACGCTTGGATAGTCCCAGAACGGACCCTGTACGTTTTTTCCCGCTCTTGTCACGACCTACATAACTAAACTGTGCCATCTTAGCCTCCCTTCTCCAGGAGATATGGCTCCACGAATTCTCTTGAAACTTCGTTGCGCTCAAGAGCTTCCTTAGCCGACATTTCAAACGTATGCATTCCAGCGTTTTTGCTTGTCTGCATCACACTATGAATCTGGTGAATCTTTTCATTGCGAATCAAGTTCGCTACAGCAGGTGTATTGACTAACACCTCTGTAATGGCTCTTCTTCCTTTACCATCATTGGTTGGCAGGAGCCGCTGCGACATGACACCAACTAATACGGAGGCTAACTGGATACGAATCTGTCCTTGTTGTTCCGGTGGAAAAACATCGACGATTCGATCAATCGTTGAAGATGCGTTTGTCGTATGTAGCGTGCCTAGAACAAGGTGACCCGTTTCTGCTGCCGTAATCGCTGTTGCAATGGTTTCCAGATCCCGCATTTCCCCAAGCAGAATCACATCAGGGTCTTGACGGAGTGCTGCGCGAAGACCATTTGCAAAATTGTTCGTATCAAACCCAATTTCACGCTGGTCGATCACGCACGTTCGATGCTTGTGCAAGTACTCGATCGGGTCCTCTAACGTAATGATGTGCCGGCTCATCGTCCGGTTCATAAAATCGATCATCGAGGCAAGAGTCGTAGACTTCCCGCTACCGGTTGGGCCGGTTACTAAGACGAGCCCTTGATGTTTTCCCGCCATCTTCCGCACACTTTCTGGAAGCATCAAATCTTCCATACTAGGAATAGACGTTGGAATGATTCGAAATGCAAGACTCACACAAGACCGCTGACGATAGGCGTTTACCCTAAAGCGCGACAATCCTTGAATCCCATAGGAGATATCAATTTCTCCCGCTTCTTCAAAATCCGGATAATACTTTTCATCAATGACGAGCTGTGAAATCTGTTCCGTATCCTCTGGTCGCAACGCTTCACTACCGTATCTTTTTAGTCCCCCATTGATTCGAAAAACAGGAGGCATTCCAACAGACAGGTGAACATCCGATGCTTTTAATTGAAAGGCTGCTCTCAGCCACTGTTCTAGCTTTTCCTTCATGTCAGCACCTACTCGTTGATAGCTACACGCAAGACTTCTTCAGTCGTCGTTAAGCCTTGTTTCACTTTTAGGAACCCGTCATCAATTAAGAAGATCGTTCCATTTTTCATCGCATAATCTCTTAGTTCAATGATTGGTCTGTTGTTCATGATGAGCTGACGAATGTGCTCGTCCACAACTAAAACTTCATGAAGTGCAATCCTGCCTTTATAACCCGTACTGTTGCACATCCCGCATCCTTTTCCACGAGAAACATTTTCAATCTTGATACCGCGTTTAGCGAAGATTTCTTTTTCTCGTTCTGTCGCTTTAAACGTTTGTTTACAATCGCGGCATACTCTTCGAACCAAACGCTGAGCGATAACTCCAGAAAGAGAAGCTGCTACTAAAAACGGTTCAACACCCATATCAGTTAGACGAGCAATTGTACCAATCGAATCATTCGTATGAAGCGTACTTAATACTAAGTGACCTGTTAGTGACGCACGAACTGCGATTTCTGCCGTTTCTGTATCTCGAATCTCCCCGATCATAACGATGTCAGGATCTTGACGGAGAATCGAACGCAAACCGCTTGCAAATGTAAGACCAACAGAAGAATTCACTTGAATCTGGTTGATTCCCGCCAGTTGGTATTCAACTGGATCTTCAATGGTCACTAAGTTCACTTCTTCTGTGTTCAACTTGTTTAGTGCTGCATAAAGAGTGGATGATTTACCTGATCCAGTGGGGCCGGTAATTAAGATAATGCCGTTCGGCTGCTTGATTAAATTTGAAAACCGCTGCATGTTCAATTTGTTGAAGCCTAAATTCTCTAGATGATTCAATGAACTTCCGAGATCTAGAATACGCAGAACAATCTTCTCACCATAGATAGCTGGCAATGTAGATACACGAAGATCTACAGGATGCATATCGAGTGTCATCTTTATTCGGCCATCTTGAGGCAGTCGGCTTTCGGTTATGTTCAAGTTCGCCATTATCTTAATACGTGCCGTCAGCATATTTTGCATGTGCTTTGGTAGACTTCGTTCTGTTTTTAGCATGCCGTCGATCCGGTAACGAATCACAATCTTGGTTTCGTGAGGATCAAAATGAATATCACTGGCTTTTTGCTGAACACCTTGCTGTATGATTTGGTTTACGAGTTTAACGATTGGAGAATCTTCCTCAGTCATTCGGCTATCATCACTTAATGACGCACCTTGTGGTAAGAGATCAAGAAACTCGTCCATAGAATCATCGATATCGTAATACTTGTTATGAGCACGAATGATATCGTCTTTGGCAGATATCGCTCTTTCAATTTGAAAACCAGTTGTCAGTCGTAAATCATCAATAACGGTAAAATCCATAGGATCTGCCATCGCAACAAAGAGCTTGTCTGCTTCCTTTTTCACCGGCATGAGAAAATGTCTTCTTGCAAACTCTCTAGGAACAATCCCTACTGCTTGTTCATCAATAGGATAGCGATACAAGCTTAGGTGCGGAATACCGAGTTGGAATTCAAGTACCTCGATAAGCTGCTGTTCGGTCAGCAGACCTTTTTCGATAAAAGCATCACCAAGTTTTTGGTTGCTACGTTTCTCTTTTAACGTTTGCTGAAGAACTTCTTCAGTGATTAAACCAGACTCTACTAAAAGATCACCAAGGCGCTTTTTTTGAACGATCACTTTATCTCACCGTCGCTCTCTTTACCAGGATTACTAGGTTTCGTTTCCTTTTCTGAATCAGGATTTGGTGTTGTCTTGTCCGAAGGATCTGTGCCCGGAATACCTGGCATTACAGGTACATATGGGTTCATTGGATTATTCGGATCTGGATAATACGGGAAAGGATACGGATATGGCGTTCCAGGTGTACCCTCTTCTGGTGTTGTTTCAGGCGTTTCCTCTTCCTCAACCGGATAGCCTCTCTCCTCTATACGATGTCGAGGAGGATAAAAGTCTTCTGCCAGCTTTTCCGAAGCTACTTCCTCACCACCAGAACCAAACGATTTACGATAGACTGTTGCCAGATAGCCTTCCCTTCCACCACTTACGGTAACTGCACTCAGAATCGATGCCAGCTGGTCATTAAAATGAATAATGGTCTTTGGTTCAAATACTTGCTTGTCCACTTTGACGGTATATGTATAAGGAAGTGGTACCCCAACAATCGAAACGCTTAAATTGTTTCCATCCATTATAAAGTTGAACTTATATGACGAAGCGTTTGTATTCTTAAAAGCTAGATCCATGTCTTGAGGTTTAACGAGTGCTTCATATCCTAGTGACGAATAATCAGGCAGCTCTCTTGATGTATGACGTTCGATAATGCTGAAGTTTGTCTTTTGTATCGCTCCATAAATGCCACTAGCCAACACGTTAAGATCAATCGAATCTTGTGCGGTCATGTCTACTTCTTCTAGAGCGCCTATTAATGAGAAAACTTCTCCTGGTTTCAACTCATAATTTTCTAAACCCTCTACCCAATCTTCCAAAAGAACATGCTCTCCTGGAAGTTTAATCGTGCTTTCACTCACCACTTCTTCTGCTTGTCCGAACGTAGTGAGAAATTCGTTGATCGGAACTTCAAGTTCAGCTGTTTGTAAGGTAGAGCCCATCTTTTTCAGGTGTGCATGTAACATCTCTTCATCCAATAACTCTTTAAGTCCACTAACTTGAAGTTGTTGTATCGATTGTTCAACCGTTTCTTTGTTTACATTTACTAATAGTGGTGATGAAGTGCCAGAAAGGTTCTTCAGACTATCTTCAACCTGAAACTGCCATACATCACTAGGCAATTGAACTCTTTTTTCGTTGTAAACCAAAATTACGGGATAGTCGTTCTGCCACTGTGATACTTTTTCATTTACAAGTGGTAATGCTTCAGATTTTGCAACATTTTCTAAAGGCACAGAAGCTAACGCAACCCCCGTACCATACTTTTCTTCTTCGAAAATATTAGAGTATACCTTTGTCCCTAAGTGACTAAATAAGAAAAGAAAAAGAGCTGCAAGGCTAAGGGATGCAAAGATCACAAGAAAATTTTTAGGATTGAATTCTCTTTTAGCCATCGCTTTCTCTTTAGCCCACAACGTTCATGGAAAGTTCCGCTAGAACGGCTGGTCCTTTCTCTTGAGCTTTCCGTACATCCTCTTTATTTAGAGTGGTTCCGTTCGGAAATAAAAGCTCACCGTTTCTCTCAAAAATATCTTTTGTTGTCGTTCGTCCAGTCAATAATTTCAGTTGCTTTTCTTGGAACTCAGATAGCTCGTTTGTTTCAACAGATACAGCTACCTCATCTTCTACTTCAACAACGCCACCTAATAAAGACTCAGCTTTATCTAAAAAGTTCAACTGTGCTTCTTCTTTAATAACAATCAAATCACGTCCATAAGTGATAAGCTGTTCGGATGAAAGGATTACTTTCTTTGAACGTAGTGACAATTCCAGACCTAGAATGGCTCCCGTGTCTTCGTTGATAAAGAACTCAGTCGCTTCTCCGATCAGTTGACCTTTACGATCGATCAACTTAGCTCCAACGACATTAATTTTCTTTTGTACAAGTTCATTGGCGATTGGAATCTCTGTCAAGTCAAAGATTGATGTACTGTCTTCAATCATGACTGCAAACTCTCCAACACCTACGATTTTCTTAAAAGGAACCGCACGTACGCTGATCTGCCAGTCTGCATGTTCAACGGTTAGGAAATCAACCATACCTTCTTTTGGATTAACGACCAATGACTTTACATGTCCTACTTCTGCTCCGTCTGCAATACTGATAATAGGCAGTCCAACAAATTGATTACTCTTTTTCATATTACTCACCCAGTCCTTTATGTTTTAAATAATTATGTTATTTGTTCATTTCTTTGTATCTTTGAAGCTCTTCTACAATCACAGGGTAATGGCTTAGCTTTTCTTCCATCGTCTCAATTAATCGATTGCTGCTGCTTAAATCACTAGACGTCAAATATGAATCTAGCAACAGTTTTGAAAACAGATAGAAGTCTTTGTGTGATAGTTTTTGGTTCAATAAAGTGACGAGCATTTCTTGATAAGAGCTATGATCACCTAATTCTTTGTATGAGTGCAAGGTACTTAGAAACATATCCTGTAGCTCTGCATTCATGTCAGGTGTACTGATATCAACGGATTCGTTAATAGATGCTTCAACTTCTTCAATTTCAGGCACTTCTTTTTCTGTATCCAACACGTGAATTACATCTTGTTCTACAAATGAAGGATTTTCTTCAACAGATTCTACTATTTCAACTACTTCTTCCAAAGGTGTTTCAATTTCAGATTCAACTTGAATATGCTCTTCCGGTGTGATTTCAACTTCGATGATAGGCGTTTCCATGATGTGGGCTTCTTCGGTGTTTGTCTCTTCAGGAATAGTAATCAAATTCTCTACATCTACTTCTAAAAGTTCTTCAGTAATCGGGTTCTCAAGTGACTCATTTTCTTGAACCATAAAATCTTTATCATAAAATAATTCTTCTTCAGTGATAATTTTCTCTTCGATTGAAGGTATTTCTTGGAGTAAATCTTCCACAACTTCTATTTCGTCAAGCTCTTCCAATAAAGCTGCGCGTTGCAAAATGATCTCCTCATTCTTTATATCGGTAGGCTCAGGCAGTTTCGTTACCTCTTCTTCAGAAATTTCTCGAGTTTCTGTCAAAAAATTAAATTCGTCATCTTGTAGCTCTGTCAACTGATCATCTTCCGTTAACTCTAGAAACGGATTTATATTTTCTAAAATACTTTCTTCCTTCGAGATATCCTCAATAATTTCTAAATCTAACAGTTCAATCGAATCAATTTCTTCAGAGATTTGAGAATCATTATCTTCAACGATTGAATCGACTACTAAGATTTCATCATTTACTACTAACTCTTCACTTTCCACGATATCCTCGTTAACTGAGACGTTACTCTCAGGCAGATCATCTATCGTATCTACCATAATCGCTTCTGGTTGTTCTTCGACTTTTTGTGTGGCTGCTGCTTCCTCTTCTGAAAACGATAGAACGATTTCTGTTTGCCCTGCTGTAGCAACAAAATTGACTCTTTTATCAGCAAGATAAGCAGCTAGAAATGAAATAGCTGTAATCGCTGCAAGAGCTAAACCGAGTGATAGAGTATCTAAAATAAACAACCCACCTAACGCTAATAAAAATGCTATTCCAAGTAGGCTCATCTTCATCTTTAATGGAACGTTTGGCGGGTAAAAATACAATAAAGAACCTACCAATATTGTCGATATAAAAAGAACAATAAATTGTATCAAAGACCTCTCCCCAATTCCAAGATTAGCTAATTAAACCTATAATACTACAAAATTACTAAAAATCATCCAATAATATCAAACTTTTGAAAAAAATATTGTATAATCATTTTAATATATAAATATCGATAGTTCTTTTTACCTAATAAAATAGTCAGGGGATAATATCATGCTTTCAGAAAAAGGATTCTCACTTATCGAAGTTCTTATCTCACTTACAATCCTCTCCGTTTCCGTAATAGGTATCTCACAGTTCTTTCACCATGCAAATAAAATATCTGCTGGAAATAATACAAAACTCGTAGCAACAAACTTGGCTCGAATGACATTAGAACGTGTACAGATCGATCATGATCCATATGAGATTAAACTCATTTCAGGTATGTCTGAAAAATCCTTTTCAAAATCAACTTGCACAAAGACATCATGCCAAGACCTTTATGAAATGGCGATTAACGATAAATCATATAAAATTGCTGTAAAAGTTAAACAATCTGCTCCAGAGAAAGAGATTGGCCTTTACACAGCAACCGTATCAATCGACTATGGGGAAACGAAACCCACAACTGTAGAGGGGTATTTAAAAAATGCGAATTCTACAAAATAGATATTTAAATGAAAAAGGATTAACACTTATTGAATCCTTATTATCCCTTGTCCTTTTCTTCATTATAGGAACTAGTATTTATTTTGTTTTATTAAACGGGTTAAACACTGAAAAAAAGATATACAATGAAACTCTCATTCGTGATGAAGCCGATTTGGTGATGTCGCAAATTATTGACGCACTTTACATAGCACCAGCCTCAAGAGTCAATGAGTCTACCAGTAATCCACAATTACTCGTATATAAGATTGATAATACTACGAATAAAACGGTTGGATTTGTTGATCAAAAACCAGTGATCGATGGCAGAGCAATTAGTTCCGACGATTATACTTTTAATGGATCAACAATAACCTTAATTGATAAAAGCATAAAAATAGATTTACTTATAGGAAGCAATAAAAATTCACGTTCTAAAAAGTTAAAGTTACAAAGTCAATTTAGACTAATGGAGGAATAAAGAATGGATTATTTTCGTTCAGAAAAAGGAAATACGTTAATTATTGTTCTCCTAATGATTGTTATTTTCACTGTTGCAGGACTATCCTTGATTTCCACCACATTTAGTGGTGTAAAGAAAACCGACGCTCGTGAAACTCAAATCAAGTCGGTTGAGCTTGCTGAAAAAGGAATTGATTATGTTTCCGTTCTTTTAGAAGAAAAATCAAAAAACTATATAGATCTTACTACTAAAGATTTCGATTTAGCTCTAAAGAATCTATTAAGCAAATATGAAGTGGAAAAACCAGATGATCCTTTCTTAACGAATTCTCTTATACCTACTGATGAAGGAATCGTAAAAGTAAAGATTTATGACCGAACCAAAAAAAATGCAGATCCTGATGATTTAACGCAAACCATGACTTTACATAGTGAAGCCACAGTTAATGGAAAGAAAAAAACGTTAATATCTAAAATTCAGCTTGGTGGTAGACAAACACCCGAAGCTCTAAATTATGCATTAGGCGCATATAATCCATTTCCTTGTACACCAGTACCAAGCTGTAATTCTTCTACAGATGATGGAAACATGTTCTTACATGGAGGGGTTGCGATTAAAGGGGATGTATACGTAGAGGGGAACTTAATAACAAGAAATAAGGGGATCGAAGGCAGAGATAATAATTGGATTACGTCCGACCTTCCAAGCATCGAAGGGCTCAACGGTAAAAAAGCAAATCTAATCATGCAAGGAAATATTTTTAAAGCTACCCAGTCAGATGGGACATTAAATTATAGCGAGCATATTCTCAGAAAAAACTTTTCTGGCTATAATAGCATCGATAAAAATAATCCTCAATCCGCTTTCACATCTTTTTATGAACCAAAACGAGAATTTGTCCCTGCAGTAAGTTCAAGAATTCCAAATTTCAAACCTATAGATATTACCGGAGAAAAGTCACAGTTTTACTTCCCTGAAAATAAAGGAGATAAGGAAAACAGACCAAACTTTAATAATAAGCCTAACAACGAAAACATTAGAAACATGTTTGCAAATAAAAATGTTTATTTAACCTCAAATAAAGACGTAGTAATCAACGGGAGTTTTACTTTTAATCGATTAGGTATGAGTGACACAGACCAAACAAATGTCACCATGAGAAGTGATAAATCAGAACCTAATAAAATACTGTTCAAACAAGGAGCTTATATAAACGGTAATCTAACCATCGGTAATACTAGCTCTGATGGTGAACATTATTATTCTAATTACTATGAAAAATTCGAAATAGATGGACCCATTTATGTAAATGGTAACTTAACCATTCAATCAGCATTTGTTAAATTCAACTCTACAATTTATGTTACAGGAACCACAACGATTCGGTTCTCAAGACTGGAAGGTATTAAAGGTTCGGACCAGATAGAAAAATCTGTTGTTCTTTTTGGAAAACGTCCTATCCTCATTTCCAATAATAATGTTTATGGAGATGAAGCAAACATCATTCGTGGTTTCTTTTACACAGAAGACCTTATGGAAATCTATGGAGTAGGTTCAAATGTAGAAATACAAGGCGGTGTCTTTGGCAGGAAGGTTGTTCTAAATGCAACTCGCGGAAGAGTATGGCGGTTCTTTTTTAATGACTATTACGATAATAATCAGCACAATATATCACCAGATAGATCTAGATTACGAATTACTTATAATCCCGAGTTGATCAAGAATCCTCCTTCGGGACTGCCCAAAGTTAAAGAATTAAGTGTGACTAGGTTAGGAAGAGAAATAAAATAAGAGTAGCCTTCCTTTGAGGGCTACTCTTTATGTTCACTGTTAAAAAAACTTAACATTAAGATATACATGCCAAGCGATAACAAAAAAATAAATAACGAAGGCAACGTATAATAGCTTTTGTACCCATCTTCGCAATGAAACTAATCCAACGGCGACAATCAAATATGAAAATACAAACTTTACCATCAAGAACAGAATCGGATCGATGGCATACAAATTTCTCATAATTGGATTTAATTCCGTTCCACCTCTTAATAATACCTGATGAGTAAACAGAGCATCAGCTGCATTAAATACTGCCAAACCTATACAAATCCACAAATGCCGCTGAAACTGAAATATACGCTCCATCTCCATTCACTCCTCTCTACCTTGGAGTATACCCAAAACTTAAGAAAAAGCTTACTTGAAATGTGCACCAAATAGCGACATTAGATGTCGAATTAAGTTTCTTTAGTTGAAGGAAAATAAAAAAAAGAACCTTAAAGGTCCCTTTACAGTTTCAGATCAATCTTACCACCTAGATGAGGAAGAACAGACTGTTCCAGCATCTTCGTCAAATTCACATTGTTTTGTTCAGCAGTGTTCATCGCCATTTTCATAACAGAGATGTTCGCTTGTTGATTGAGCTGTGAGTGATTCATCATGATAGATAGTGCGGCAATGTCCATGAGTTCACCTGCTTTCAGAATTTATTAAACTAATAAAACTATGTCACTAAATAAATTATAATGTAAAAAAGCCACCGGGGTATATCCCGATGACTTAATGAGATTAACGAAGAAGTTGAAGAACTCCTTGTGGTTGTTGGTTCGCTTGCTTCGCGACTATGTCTTTCGATCATAGAATAGACTATATCTTCACCCTTAACATTTAAGGGGCTGGGCACTTCGAACGGTGTAACCGCCCTACGGAGTTCATTGTCATAGCCTATTGCTTTAGACAGTATCTCCTAGTCGTTGAACGTTCTCCAGAGTTTCCTCTCAGGAGCTTCGCTGCTGATTATCCAATCCTTTTAATTTTCAACCCGTCACGCTCACCGTTTCCAGTCACGTTGTGGGATAAAAGGCTCTAAGGAAGTTCCAGCAATTCACCCAGTGGTACTCTAACCCGTTACCAGATTAGACGCCCTTCTCATCATTACCTTAAGAGTTGTAAAACTCCCTGAGGCGTTTGTTGAGATTGAGCCAACATTGCTTGTGCTGCTTGAGAAAGAATAGAATTTTTTGTTTGTGTCATCATTTCTTTTGCCATATCAACATCACGTACACGAGACTCAGCAGCAGTTAAATTTTCAGAAGATGTATTTAAGTTATTAATTGTGTGGTCTAATCTGTTCTGATAAGCTCCAAGTTTAGCACGTTCATCTGAAACTGTTTTAATCGCATTATCTAGAACTTCAATCGCAGCTGTTGCTTTATCTTTATCAGATATATCTAAAGCATATTCTGTTGTACCTGAATTATCTGTTGTAAGTCCAGTATTTGTGAATGATGCGCCTGTTACAGTTCCTTGAGCAGTCGATCCACTTGTACCAGAAATACCAAGTGCTAGAGAACGCATATCAGCAATAGTAATATCAAACTGTTGTCCATTATTTGATCCTGTTTGGAAGCTTAAACCACCTGTTGCGTCAGCACCTTCACTACCTACTATTGGGTTATTAATAGTAATTCCTGTTCCATCAGCATCTGATAATTGAATAGTATTATTTGTCCCTTTACTTCCAGCATAATCTCCATCAGCTTTAGCTGTTAATGTAATATCGGAACCTGATACAGCTATATCAAATTGCGCTAACTTAGATGTTGTATCTTGAGCTTGTAATTGCTGTAATCCAGCAACTAAATCGGCTGCCGTTGCAGCTCCACTATTAGTACCAACCGTAATTGTCTTTCCTGATATTACGGGGATACTGCCAGGAGTTGCTGCTCCATCTCCCACTAATGTATACTCTTCACCATCTACTGTGAATTTGACTGTATTGGTAGAATCAGCATCAAAAGCATCCCCAATTACTATTGTATCTTGTTGTTGAACAGCAGATGAAGTATTTGCTACATCACCATTAATTAGTTTAGTAGTATTGAACTCAGTATTATTCCCTATTCTACTAATCTCTTTAGTAAGCTCATTCATTTCTTTTTGAATTGCAGTTCTGTCATCCACATTGTTCGTATCGTTTGAACCTTGAACAGCTAACTCACGCATACGCTGTAAAATAGAATGTGTTTCATTCAAAGCACCTTCAGCAGTTTGAATTAATGAGATAGCATCCTGACTGTTTCTTGAAGCTTGGTCCAATCCACGAATCTGTCCACGCATTTTCTCAGAAATTGCAAGACCAGCTGCATCGTCCCCAGCACGATTAATACGAAGACCTGATGATAATTTTTCCATTGATTTTGATTGAGCACCTGCAGCTGTATTCAACTGACGATACGTGTTAAGAGCCGCGATATTGTGATTAATTCTCATTTTTATTTCCTCCTTGAATGTGTTCCGCCCACGTCCTTGTGGTTGGATTCTTTATTAAGACATGCGTACTTTTACGGCCGTTAAAAGTACTGCTTGTTCCTACATTCGTTATATCGGAGTAATCAGAAACTTCTTTAATAGTTTTACGTGTTTTTTAACTTTTTTAATGCTTTGAATGTGTTAATTGAAGTGCTTGCTGCTTGGTCATTCTCTTCTTGGATGGAAAGAAAGACTTCCTTTCGATGAATCTCTATTTGTTTAGGCGCAGAAATTCCTAATTTCACTTGATCTCCATCTATGGATAGCACTGTTAATTCAATGTTTTCACCAATTTTAATAGCCTCTTGTAACTTTCGGGTCAATACTAGCATTCTTTAACCCTCCTGTCCGACATTGCTAGTTTCTAATAATTCATGTCTTGTTCGATATTTGTTATCTGTAAGAATTACTTGCTTTGCTAGGTTTTCTTTTACATTTATCACCACAGGTGCCTGAAGATTACCTGTCGATTTCTCTAGCGGTTCTTGAATCGTTAAAATGATCTGAACCAAAACATCTGATTCTTCTTTTATTTTCAATTGTTTTTGTACAGATTCTACTAATTCGAAATCATAGTTCTTAAAGAATAGAAATGGATTTGTTGTAAAAAAAGCTAGGTCTTTAGTGGACACCGATTGCAGGGTTGAAAATGGAGTTCCTTCCATAGGCAAAAAAACAAATTGTTTTTCGTCTTCAAAACCCGGTAAACCTTGTTCAAAATGTAAAATATCTTCCTCACATATCTCTATTATTTCTTCAAATTTTGTATGAAGTATCATTGCAATCACCCTTTACCTTTTTGGTTATTATGTAGTCCAATTAATTATTAAAGAAGGCATTTGTTCTATACTAACGTTTACCTTTCCGGGAGTGTACTGGTGCTGTGGTTTAATAATCGTAACATCAATCTCTGGTTTGTGAGTCTTCCAATTTAACTCCATCTCACTCGGTCGATAGTTAATTTTCACACTGTTTGCTCTGGGAATAAAGCCTATGTTAAACTCATACATCGGACTTTCACTATTCATTTTGGCATGTTCCGCTATTGGGTTGCCACCGTTCTCTACTCTCATCAAGTCGTCTCCTTCTTGAGAAATTCGAGCTAGACCAGATAGCCAATCTTCGTAACCTCTTTGTGCAAACTCTTCAATTCTGCGCGAGACATGTTTTAAGTCCATATCAGCCCATGCCTCTGTTTGATCAATGGTTAACTGACTTGGTGTTACATTCACTTCTAGTTCTGCTTTTGGCTGCCTAATTTTTAAATCAGCGGGAGCTTGTTGGATTTCTTGAACAGGCTGCTGTGTGTGTAGTCCTATTCTAGCATTCGTTGATTCCAGTCTGAGTTGAGGAACATTCATTAGTGATCCCTCCAAAAAGTTTTATTGCAAGAAAAGAGCTATCACAAGGATAGCTCTCTTAGATTTATCGTAAAAAGTCCATAAGTGTCGGTTGCATGATGCGAGAACCTACTCCTAATGCCGCACGGTGCAAACTTTCTTGCATCTTTAAATCTGTAATTACACGCTCAATATCTGCATCTTCATTTTCAGAAAGTATGCGATTTGCGATGACTTCCTGCTCGCCAACTCGAGCATCTATTAGTTCTACACGATTGTATCTTGCCCCTAGTTCAGCCCGTTCAGCAACTAAATTATTAATGTGAGAATCTAACTTGTCTAGAAATCCACTAATATCTTTTCCTGAAGTACTCTCAAGAGCTTTCTTCAATTCATTAATATCCCCAAACAAACCGCTTTCCGGTGAGCCAGCTGTATGAGTAAATACGTTTTTAGGGTTGATGTTAACTGCTACTTCAATACCTTGAGACAACTCCAGATTAACTGGATTAGGATTATCTGAAACGGTTGGTGTTTTGATAAGATCAACTGGTTTTTTCGTAGTATCATTTCCATTAAAAATGTACTTCCCAGCAACTTGTGTGTTGGCAATGGAAACGAGATGTTCTTTTAATTGCTCAATCTCTTTTCCAATCATGCCTTTTTGAGACTCTTCATACGTTCCATTGCTTGCTTGAACCGTCAACTCACGAATTCGTTGCATCACACTTGTCGCTTTATCTAGAGCAGCATCTGAATTCTCCATCCAGTTATACGCTTCAGATAGGTTTCGCTTGTATTGCTCAACCTCAGTTAAGTTTGTTCGATATGTCATGCCCTTCATTGCAACAACAGGATCGTCTGATGGACGGCTAATCTTTTTACCTGTTGTTAATTGTTCTTGTGTTTTCGCCATACTTTCATAGCTTTTACTAATATGGCGTAGCATGTTATTGGATAACATTGATTGTGTTACACGCATTTAGTTGCACCTACCTTCCGCCGACACCCAAGCCGTTAATGATTTTATCAAGCATCTCATCGATTACTGTAATGTTCCGAGCAGATGCGTTATATGCATGTTGAAATTGAATCATGTTCGTCATTTCTTCATCAAGAGAGACACCACTTACAGACAGACGGCGTTGTTGAACGGAATCCGTCAATACAGCTGAGTTGTTCGTTAACCGAACCGCTTGCTGTGCATCAACTGCCATCTTCCCAATTGCGCCTTCATAAAAGCTTTGTAAAGATGATATACTACCTGGAAAGTTTAATTGTTTGTTCTTAACATCACTTAAACGTAATGCGTTGCTACCATCTCCACCGAATTGATTGGTCGCAGCTGCGATGTTATCCAACTCCTTCATGTCATCATGGAGTTTGAGTAATTTTGCTGCACCCTTAGGATTTAACGGGTTAGAGACCCCTCCAAGCTCAAAGAAACTATATCCTTTGCGAGTACTTGTCTCAATATCCGATAAACTCCAGCCTTTAGAATGAACTGCATTAAATTCTGTTGCAAACTGATAAGCCATTTGATCAAGATTTGCAAGCATTTCTGGATAGATGCCTTTTACACCATTATCGTTATAACCATAGGACTCTATCAGACCTTGTAGCTTGCCACCCGGAAACTTACTGATATCAATTGGAGTATTATTCACTTCCACACTGTCCGCTAACCCATTTCCACCTGTTGCATCATTATACTTAATCGCAAGGTGGTTAACCGTTCCACTTGCAGAATCTACTAATGTGAACTCAGTACCATCTTTGTCTTTCATTTTTATATCATAAAGTCCAGCAGCTAGTGGATCTGGTTTGCCACCGCTCGGCTTTGTAGTAACTTCTACATTTAGTAAAGTGGATAAACGATCTACTAAACTATCTCTCTCATCGTAAAGTGTGTTTGGTAGATAGCCGTGTGGCTCAACCTCACTAATCTGCTTATTAATGCTTTGGATATCGTCGAGTAGAGCATTAATCTCTTTTGTCGTAATATTAGCTTGCGACTTCAAGTCACCCTGAATGGAAGTTAGTGAGTTTGATAGATAATTAAACGTTTCTGCTACTGCCAAACCACGCTGACGCACAACCGAACGTGCACCTGAATCTTCAGGGTTGACCGATAGATCCTGTAGTGATTGCCAAAAGCGGTCAAGCGTCTTTGCTAAACCGTTGTCAGATGGTTCATTCATGATATCTTCCATCTTCTCTAACGCTTCACTTCTCGCATCCCAATACCCGAGCTTGTTGTTCTCTCCACGAAATTGAGTATCAAGAAAACCTTCACGAACACGCTGTACGGATCCCGCCGCTACACCCGTTCCCATCTGTCCTGGAATCTGAGGGCGGTTCATGCTCGCTGCCGGATACGCTTCAGTTTGAACAAAGTTCACTCTTTGACGGCTATACCCTGGAGTATTCGCATTTGCTATATTGTGACCTGTCGTTTGAAGAGCTGTTTGCTGTGTAAACATTCCTCGACGGGCTGTTTCTAATCCATGAAAGGTTGAGCGCATTGTAATTCCTCCGTAGGTTTAAGCTTTCGAATCAAAAAGTGATGTTGCGTTATTGCGATAAGGATTTTTTTTCGTCTGGTTATACGTCATAGGTTCACTTTGAGGTTGCATCATACTTAGTGACATATTCACATATTGCAGTGACTGCTGGAGCAATTCCTGATTAAGATGATTTCTGTCTTTTAAAGCATCATAGATATCGATCAGTCTGTTTTGTAGATTCAACAATCGTTCTTTTTCAGGTTCTTCTACTTGCTCTAAAACATCACCTAATGTGACATTCGCAAACTTAACAAGTCTTTCTTTCTCAATCTGTTGCAGTTTCTTCACTTGTAGGTCTTCTTCTTTTAACAAAACGTCTAGTGACTTCATATCTCCTGATTTAAGCACTACTGTTTTGCGTTCTCCAAGAGTTAGAAGATCTGTGTGGGATTGAAGCAAACGTTCAAGAAGTGATGTCATCTGTGCCGTTTCCATGAGATCCTCCTTAACCCTGCTTGTAATAGTGAATAATGGAAGCTGCAGTTTTAGAAACATTGACTTTATATGTTCCGCTATCCACTTGTTGTTTAATCTCATTCACTTTATTCGTCCGGTCTTGTTCAAATTTTGAGGAAGACAAGAGTTTCTTTGCTTCATCTGAAATTTGAATCTCATCTTTTTTGTATGCAGCCTTAACATGATTATCCTTCATATGGGGCACCTGTTTTGTGTATGGGTTATTTTGAATAGAGTTAAAATGATTGATTCGCATTTTTAGTCACCTCATTTAGAGACTTTAATCTTATTTAATATATCGGCTATTTCATAAAAATCTTTAAGTGATGAAAAGAAAATAGGTTAATTGTCATCAGTATGGTAAGAAGGTAATGATTCTTCTTGTTTTCTTCTAATCAAGTCCTCAATCGATAGCTCTGATTTGATACGAGCTTTACACTCTTCGCATAGACGGCCATCGTTGATTGGCGCCTGGCATCCATCACATGGATACGTAAAGTTCGGATATCCTTTCACACGAATTCTTCCTTGGTGTATGAAATAGATGATTTTACTTTCTGAGACCTCGGTTGATTCACTTACTTCAACAATTGTCGCCTTTCGATTCTCACTTTTTCTAAGATATCGGTAGACTTTATCATAATCCAGTTCTTCTTCTCGAAAGCACATATCACACTGTTCACGTATGTACTTCACAAAAAGTTTGCCGCACTGCGGACAGTTCTTCAAATTGTCCATATCGCTTCCCGCTCCTTAACACTTCTATCTTCTGTATATATCGGATTTGAGTGAGCGAGTTTTAACAGGTCATTCGTTTTATTTATCGGGCTAGGGTGATAGAAGAAATATTTCTGGCACCAGCTTTAATCAGGACTTTCGCCGCATAACGTAATGTGCTTCCTGTTGTGTACACATCATCGACTAGAATGACGTTTTGATTCTTCACCTTTAGAGTATCCATTACTTCAAACGGATTCTTTTTTTGAAATAATCGTTCTTCACGAGTTTTCTTACTCTGTTTCTCTTCATGTGTTCTTCTTTTTAATAGGTGTTCTACTGGCTTATTAAATCCTTTTGCAATTAGTTCAGCTTGGTTAAATCCTCTTTCATAATGTCTCTCCTCACTCAATGGAATGGGAACAAGAACTGCATCGCGGAAAATCTTTTTATACTCAGAACTAAGCACCGGATAAAAGGCTTTAACAACTTCAGCATCCCCACGATATTTCAGCTTGGCTATCATTTCTTTCATAAAGTCGTTATAGACATAAAGTGACCGATTTTGCTGTAGAATGCCGGTCCACTCCTCGTTTTCTTCCCACCGAATGCAGTCTAAGCAACACTCACCCTGTCGATATTGCTCGGGAAATACTGAAAAGTCACGACCGCATATTCTACAAATATCACTTTTTATCCTTATTAATTGCCCTTCACATTCCTGACACAATAATGGTGATGCCTTTAAGCCAATCAGAGCTTCCCATGACCAAGCTTCAGAATATGGTTCATGACAGTACAGACAATAACTCAAATTCCAGTCTCCTTGTTCATGTTTTTTATATGATTGATCGCTTGTATCATACAGTGCGATTTACCGTAATGAAAAAGAACTACTTCACCGTTGTAATCATCCTTACTTCTCCCTGCTCTTCCTGCTATTTGAACGAGGGCACTTTCTGTGAACACATTGTGATCCGCACCAAACACTGCAACATCTAAAAACGGAACAGTAACTCCGCGTTCTAAGATGGTTGTAGTAACTAATAACTGAATGTCTTCATTCCTAAACTGAATCACTTTTTCTTTTCGAAGTGGATCTTCTGCATGAACACTATCAACAGGTACATCAACTTCCTTCCTTATAAGTTCTGTCAGCTTTTCTAAAACGGATACAGAAGGCACAAATATCATCGCTCGCCGTCCACTTTTAGCTTGGGCAATCAACCATTTAAGAAAAGGAGTAGATAGTTTTCCCCTTTCTAACCTCTTCTTCCACTCACCACCCCAAACCATTTTGGGAACAGGTAATGGAAATCCATGAAACCGCTTTGGAATTTTCACACATGGTAAATTCCCGTTCATCACAGCTTTTTTCATCGTTCTAGAAGGAGTAGCAGATAAATAGAGAAGAAAGTGTTTTGGTGTAACGGCACGAGATACCGCATGCTGAAGGGTCTTATCGTAGGAATAAGGAAAGGCATCGACTTCATCGACGATCATGATGTTAAACGCTTGTTTAAAACGGTACAACTGGTGTGTTGTAGCGATGACGAGTTGTGCAGGTGTTTCACGTTCTTCTGATCCACCATAATAACTTGCAACCATCGTGTTTGGAAAAACCGCTTTTAATCGAGGAGCTAATTCTAAGACAACATCCGTTCGAGGAGTCGCTATACAAACTCGAAGGCCGAGGTTTAATGCTTTTTCAACCCCTTGAAACAGAACTTCAGTCTTACCAGCTCCACAAACTGCCCAAATCAAAAGTTCACCCTCACTTCCGATCTTGTCCACAAACTTCTGAGATGCTATCTGCTGACCACTCGACAACTCACCATTCCAAAGCAGATCGTTTTCATGTGGCCACCTCACTTCAGGTCCACTCCAAGAAATCAACGGCGTACATTCGCTCACTCTACCCATCATGATACAGTTCCGACAGTAAACACAGTTGTCACTCTTACAGCGAAAACAAGAAAATACTGCAAACAAACGGCTCGTTTCATTTCTGCATCGGCTACATACATAACCTTTAGAAGTTTTACTAATTCCAGTGGAATATTTCACATAACCATTCTCATAATGCTTTTGGATTTGATCTACTGAAAAAGGTAATTCATCAAATAGAAGTTGCTTACCATAGAGGATTTGTTGAAGTTTCTCATCATACTGAAAGTTTGGGTTTATGGGAGGTTGTTCTACCAAAGAGAGTTCACCAAAAGGGACTGCTTTCAAAGAGGAATCGTTCACAAGAATTTCAGGGGTTATTGTTAAACGGTTGTTTAAGAAAAGGGAGACAAACCTCATCGTGTTGTCTCCCCCAGTATTAGAGATTTCATTTTCATCTCTCCAATGATTATTCTTTTATCCACGTAATGCCGAGTGAGCCTTCACCTAAGTGAGTGCCGATTACAGGTCCAAAGTAGCTAACCCAGACGTCTGCGTTTACAAACTTTTCACGTAACTCGTCAGCGATCTCAACCGCTTCCTCTTCACGCTTCGCATGAATGACACTAATCTTCACTTTGTCATTGGGCTTAACGTTTTCATCCATGATATCAAAAATACGTTTTAATGCTTTTTTCTTCGTACGTACTTTTTCAAACGGAACGATCTTTTTATCTTCAAAGTGAAGAATCGGTTTTATCTGAAGAAGATTCCCTACGAAAAGTTGAGCAGTGTTCAAACGACCTCCGCGGTGCAGATGATTTAAATCATCAACCATGAAGTAAGCTGGTACTCCATTGTTCTTCATCTGCAGCAGGTGATTCATAATGTCATAACCGTTGAAACCTTCACTCGCTAGTTCTGCAGCTTTTAACACATAAAAGGCTTGAGGTGAACAGCTGATCTCTGAATCAAACACATGAAGCTTGATTCCTTCGACCATCTCACCGGCAGCAACTGCACTTTGATAAGTTCCGCTTATGCCACTCGATAGTGTGATCATCACAGCTTCATCATAGTTTTTAGATAGCTCTTCTAGAAGTTCCACAAGCTCACCGATTGCGGGCTGTGACGTTTTAGGCAGGGCTCCTTCTTTACCAACCATGTCATAAAAATCATCTGCTTTTATTTCAGCTTCTTCTTTGTATGTTTCTTTATCAAAAACCACGTTGAGCGAAATCATTACAATATTTTTTTCGTTGCGGATATGTTCGGGTATGTAGGAAGTACTGTCTGTAATGACGGCTACCTTGCTCATAATTTTAGTCCTCTCTTATGCCAAAAATCTTGTTTTTTTCTCCTCTAACAGTGTACACCATCAGAAAAAGTAATTCACTAAATTCAAATTTACTTATACTAAGTATTCTCTTTTTTCTACAACTATCCTTTATGTGCTTTTTACCTGTTTTCTGCATAACGAGAAAGCACCGTACAATACGGAACGATTTTGCATAGATGATATTCTTAATTTCGGTTTGTGAGGGACATATTTTTCGAGATTTTCTTCTATTTTTTCAAGGTATGGAGAAAGCTCTCTTCCCACTCCACCTCCCAGAAGAATCACTTCTGGATTTAGAATAGCAGTCATGTTAATTAATGAAGAAGTAAGGTGTTCAACAGCTTGATCAACAACGTTAATCGCTGCTTTATTCCCTTTTTTCACTAAAGAAAATAATTCCTGAGCTGAAACGCTCTTACCTGTTTTCTTCTCATATTCATTAGCCATCCCGAATCCTCCAGCTTTTGAACTAAGAAAGCCATACCCAGAACAAGCTGGTTGGAACCCGTCACGTAGAACAGATTTATCCGTTATCATGTAACCTGCTTCTCCCGCTGAGAATCGATGACCTTCATAGACTTCCCCATTCAAGAGGAGACCTACACCAATACTCGTCCCAATCATCATATAAATTGCATGCTGAACGTGTTGCAACCCGCCTGCCTCTACTTCACCCAACAAGCCGGTGTTCACGTCATTTCCAATATAAACAGGAACATATAACAACCTCTGAAGCTTTTCTTTTAATGGATAGTGATCCCACTTTAAGCTCGGAGCTTTAAGCACAACTCCTTTTTCCATATCAACAATTCCTGGCACACCAATTCCTAATCCGTAGACCTCTTCAAATAAAATCCCGCTATCATCCATTTTCCTTATTAATTCATCTGCCACATATTCTGCTACATCACCTTGCAGTACTTCCATCGTATGTAACATACTTGTCGAAAGAAGATTTCCACTCCATTCAAACAGTCCACACTCTATAGATGTGCCTCCTATATCAACCGCTAATACGTACTTTTCTACCAAGCACAATCACCTCCAAATCGTTTTCTACACCGTTGTTCATTATTAAGCACACGAATTATTAATCTTTTAAAAAGTTTTTTTCGAATGAAGAAGGAATTTGTCGGATATGGAAGAAATTAGAATGTGAGACATGTTTAAAGGAGGGCTAGGACCATTGGATCATAATCTATATATTGTAATACTCTCTCTATTCGTTTGCTTTCTGTTTGCGTTAATCTCGCTCGATTGGGTTAATCGGCGTACAGAAGAGCAAAAATCGCAGCATCAATTCTTACTGATAGGTTCTGTTACAATGGGCATCGCTGTTTGGGCAACTCACTACATGGGAATGTTATCCATCAAAAGTCCTGTTCGTGTAGACTATAATTTCTTAATCGTTACCGCAGCACTTGCTGTTGGTATTTTCTTCTCATATGTATCGTTCTTACATTTTACCTCCAAAAGACCGCAGAATAAATTCTTTGTACCAGTTAGTCTATTTAGCATCGGCTTAGTTTCTGTTCATGTGATCGGATTGTTGTCTATGCACTTGCATATGCCGATGGAGCCCAATTTCATGTTTATCATACTTTCCATTTCTTCCGCCTATCTATTTTCATGGCTCGGCTTTTTTCTACTTACTAAAAGAAATTTTTCAGCAAGAAAAGTTTCTGCTAGCCTTTCGTTCACATTAGGCGTTAGCCTAATGCACTATATCGGTGAGATGGGCTTAATGGCTGGAACGCCTACTTTCGATTGGCATAGCAGTTTTCCAATTAACAATATCAATATGACGGCTACATTACTTGTATTTGGTGCGACAACCGTCGTATTAATTTTATACATTTTAGAACAGCGAAATCAAAAGAGACTCGTAGAGCATCAATTTCAACTGCTTGAATCCGAGCATCGCTACAACTCACTTTTCGAATTGAATCCCGAAGGCGTTTTTGTAATCGGACCAGATTTGAATTTTATAAAAGTAAATTCTTCCCTTGTACAAATCACTGGCTATTCATTAGAAGAGCTTCACGCTATGCCGTATACCAACCTTTTAAAAGAGAATGAAATCTCAAATTCACTGGATTACTTAAATAGAGTGATTGAAGGCGAAACAATCAAACACCCACTTACGATCATTCATAAAGAAGGGCACGAAATAGAGCTTGATATTACGAGCATCCCTTATTCAATAAGAAGTGATATGACCGCTGTGATCGGAATCGCAAAAGATATGACAGCCATCAATGAAGCTCAAAACTTTAAACAAAGAGCAAATACGCTCGCTTATATTGGAGAACTTGCAGCAGGTCTTGCTCATGAAATACGTAATCCTCTAACTTCTATAAAAGGGTTCGCGCAATTGTTTCAATCACAGAACACAACAGAAGAAACCCATCATTTCTTAGGCATCATGTTACGAGAAACAGACCGGATTAACTTTATCATCAGCCAGCTTATGATACTCGCTCGACCACATATGATTTTAAAAAGTGACCACGATTTAAACGAAGTCATCAAACGCTCACTCAAATTTATAGAAGAAGAAACAGACTTTGAAACCATCTCGCTACACCTAGACTTGCCAGCTCAACCTGTTATTTTAAAGTGCGAAGAAAATCTAATGGCTCAACTCATTTTAAATATCGTAAAAAACGCGTTAGAAGCGACACCTTCATGGGGAAACATCTCGCTTCAGCTTAAACAAACACAAGAAAACATCACCATCGCCATTCAAGATGATGGACCCGGCATCCCCGAGCACCTCCTATCAAAGCTCGGACAGCCGTTCTATACAACAAAAGAAGGCAACCCTGGACTCGGCCTTCTAATCTGCTACCAAATCGTCCAGCACCACGGAGGAAAGATGAGGATCGAATCAAAAGAAGGCTACGGAACAAAAGTCTCACTAGAATTCCCAATAAGTGTTCCGTCAGAAGAAAAGACCCTCGAAATGAGCTTGAGTTGATTCTTGACTCTACTATAAGAATGTTGCTGAGAGAGTTTTTTGTTCCTTAACTCCTCTGAAAGTTGATTGAAGCGCAAGGTGCGAGACTCCTGCGGGACAGGTGGGCAGGTGAGACACTTATACGTGAAACGTACGAATGTGGCTCACCGCCTGCCCCGCGGAAAGCGAGCAACCTGGAGCGGAAAACAGCCACTTGCAAAGCATCTTGAAAACTCTAAAAACCACCCACAAAGATTTTCAAACATACATCCCCGCACCAAGCCACCACGCTTCAAAAAGACAAAAACAAAAAAAGACCTTCAAAATCGAAGGTCTTTTCTCCTAAAATCAACGTACCTTTACCCAACCATTCTTGATCGCCTCAACAACAGCCTGCGTACGGTCATTCACATTCATCTTTTGAAGAATATTACTCACATGGTTCTTAACCGTCTTCTCACTAATGTAAAGCTCTTCCCCGATCGTACGGTTGCTGCGTCCATCCGCTAACAACTGAAGAACCTCACACTCTCGACGCGTTAAGATATGAAGCGGCTTACGGTACTCCACTTCAACAAAACCAGCTTTGTTTTGCTGCGTTTTATTCGATGTCGATAGACGACGGAATTCGTTCAATAGATTATACGTAATCTTCGGATGAAGATAAGCTCCACCATCCGCAACAACACGAACCGCTTCGATCAATGAATCAGCATCCATCTCTTTTAGGAGGTAACCAGATGCACCCGTTTGAACCGCATGTGACACATACGTCTCATCATCATGGATCGAAAGGATAATCACCTTCGTATCAGGAGATTTTTCAACCAAACGGCGTGTTGCTTCTACTCCGTTGATGTTTGGCATATTGATATCCATTAATACCACATCTGGATTATGGTCGCGGACGATATTTTCCGCTTCTGAGCCATCATCACCTTCAGCAACAACAGAGAATTGATCTTCCATATCTAGAATACGTTTTACTCCTTCACGGAACAAACGGTGGTCATCGATAATCGCTATTCTTGTTTTCTCAGGTGCTGAGGCGTTATTTTCGTACACATTAACATTATTCATGTGTGAACCCTCCTAGTCTTGAATGGGAATTTGAATGTAAACACTTGTACCGAAGTTTATGCGGGATTTCACTTTTAACGTTCCTTCGAGCAGTTCGACCCGCTCTCTCATCCCCATCATGCCAAAGGAATTTGATTTTGTAGGCTGTGCCATATCAAACCCTTTGCCATCATCTCGGATATATAATGAAATAAACTTTTGAGTAAACTCAAGTTTAACCTCAATCAGATTTGCTTCAGAATGCTTAACGGCATTGCTTACCGACTCTTGGATCAAACGGAAAATCGCGATCTCCATCTTATTCGGAAACCGTCGAGTCTGACCAAGCGCATGAAGCTCAACCTCTATACCTGTACTTTCTTTAACATTACGTAAATATTTGTCTAATGTCGGAACGATACCAAGATCGTCAAGAGCCATCGGGCGTAGGTCGTAGATAATCCTACGTACCTCTTTTAAGGAATTTCGGACCATTACCCGTAAATCTTTTATTTCAACACGGGCTGCCTCAGTTCCTTTTTCTACAAAGATTTTCTCTAACAGTTCCGAGCGAATGAGCACATTCGCCATCAATTGAGCTGGGCCATCATGAATTTCACGTGAGACGCGTTTACGCTCTTCTTCTTGTGCTTCAATAATTTGAAGTCCAAACTCTTGTTTTTGCTGAGCGTTTTGCACGAGTTCGTTAATCTTTCTTAAATCACCGTTAAGATAATTTAAAACAACAGAAATCTGACCTGCCAGAGATTCCGCTTTTTGAACGGTTTCGTTCAATGCGCCGATTCTCCGCTCGAGCTCATCTCTTTTTTCCCGAAGCTGCTTCTCTGTTTGCCTGATGATGGAAAGTTCAATCTGATACTTATTGGCATTCTCATACGCATCACGAATATCAGATTCGCTATACTTTTGAAAATGCTTGCTCACCTCTGCCAGTCGAGTTCGTGCAAGCTTTGCATATTCCTCGGTCCGGTCAGATTTATGTATGACCTCAATGACCTGTTGCTTCACTAACTCAAGCTCACGCCGCAGCTGCTGAAACTCTTGTCGAGAATGCTCACTGATCTCAAAGATTTGTGATTGACTTGCCGTAACCGTATCGATGGTCTGATTTAGTATTCCGTCCAGCAAATGTGGATCTATCGTTAACTTAGCTGCAGTCATGTAAATTTCCCCCAATTAAAACGATAAAGAAGTGTACCCGGAAGTTCTAGAACCATCTTGCCTAATTTATATATAGGACTTACTACCCACCTGGACGAATCATACCGCGAAGACATTAATCCTTCTAATATACTACATTCGCCAGGATGTGGAATTTTATGACTTTTCTTGCTAAAATTTTTTTAAGAATTTGAATGCTTTTTATAATCACCTTATAATGAAGGATAACATGATACACATGAAACATGAAGATTATTCGACAAATTTGACATGAAATTCATAATATTCACTACTTAAAGGAGTTTTACCCTATATGCTTGCCAATTATCTTGCCGTGAAAAATGAAGGACAGCACGAGATCTTCATTGAAAAATCTCGTTTTATCGCTCATATTGCACGAGCTACTACTGAAGAAGAAGCCCAGGCTTTCATTCAAAAAATTAAAAAGGAACATAACAGTGCCACACACAATTGCTCGGCATACTTAATCGGAGAAACCGACAACGTTCAAAAAGCGAACGATGACGGAGAACCAAGTGGTACAGCAGGTGTTCCGATGTTAGAAGTACTTAAAAAACGGGAATTGAAAGACACAGTTGCTGTTGTCACACGTTACTTCGGCGGAATCAAATTAGGTGCTGGAGGACTCATCAGGGCATATGGCAAGTCTGTTTCAGAAGGCCTCAACCACATTGGCGTTGTAGAACGTCAACTTCAACAGATCGTTCACATTACCGTAGATTATACGCTTCTCGGAAAGATGGAGAACGAACTGCGCAACTCTGTCTACCCCATCAAAGAGATGAACTACATGGAAAAAGTGGAGATTCAAATGTATGTACCGATAAATGAAAAAGAATCATTTAAAGAGTGGATTATCGACCTTTCGAACGCACAAAGTGACATTGTTTTTGGGGAGCAAGAATATTTGGAAAAGGACATTTAAAACTTTCTAGTCATTTTTGCCTAATTTCAACAAAATGTAACAAAAATTTTATTGCTATTTTCCCGTTCCTCTCTTAACATTAAGCTATTGCCAAAAAATTACGGTTATTTTGACGCCAACATTATATATAATTGTTACGAAAGATTTATACTATGGGTATAGACCCTCATTTATCGAACTTAAAGGAGTTTTTTCCATATGAATAGAAAAGCAATGCGCAGTAGGAGAAAAAGACGTCGTCGAATTCTCTTTATCCTTGTTCCTATACTCGTAGTTATCCTAGCTTCAGTAGGATATGGATCTTATCTTACGTATAAATTAGCGAACGCAACTTCTAATGCAAGTGAGGAATTAGGGCGTGGCGGAAAATCAGACAAACGTGAACAAGCCGTTGATCCATCCGAAGATCATTTCTCGGTACTGTTGGCGGGAGTCGATGATAGTTCAAAGCGTGGATTTAGTGCAAATGGGGGCTATAAAGGTGTTCGTTCAGATGCACTTATCTTAGCAACATTTAACCGTGAAGATAAGTCAGTCAAAATGGTTAGTTTGCCACGTGACTCAAAAGTAGAGATTCCTGGTCACAGCAATACAGACAGAATAGCACATGCACACTCATACGGTGGAATGGACTTAACGGTTGAAACTGTTGAAGGTTTGTTCGATGTACCAGTCGACTATTATGTAAAATTAAACTTTGACGCTTTCCTTGAGATCATTGATGCTCTAGGTGGCGTAGAAATAAATGTTGAAAAAGAAATCACGGAACAAAACAGTAAGGACGAAGCAGGAGCTATCCACCTTGAACCTGGTGTTCAAGAACTAAGTCCTGAGGAAGCACTTGCTTATGCAAGAACGCGTAAGCTCGATTCTGACATCTATCGTGGTGATCGCCAGAAGCAATTAGTTGAAGCCATCATTAAAAAGTCAGCATCTATGGAATCTATTCCGAAGTATGGAACAGTGATCGACACGGTTGGTGACAACATGGCGACAAACTTTACGTTCGGAAATATTTTAGCTCTTTTCAAATATGCAAAATCAATTGATACGATCGAAAACTTGAAGCTTGAAGGAACAGATGACACAAGTACTGGAGCTTATTACTACCAGCTTGATGAATCTTCTGTCGATGAGATTTCTGAACAGCTTAAATCTCACTTAGAACTGCCAGGTTACAACTATGATCCAAATAGTTCTGAAAACACAAGCGGAGAATCAGAACAAGATTCAGCAACAGAATAAAGTTAACAATATCTTCACAAAATCTTAGTTTAGCTTCCCTATCTACAGGGAAGCTTTTTTTGTATGCTTTTTAAAGAGGTAACTTAATTGTAAATCATTTGGAAATAAGTGTGTGTTTAACTATCCCAATAAAACATGTTACACTTACGAACGTTGTAGTTATGAAATTTATTCTCTGAAAAAGATATACTATGCAATTATTAATCGAGGTGAAAGTCATGAATAACAACACGTTGCAAGAGAGACCAAAACAAATTCGTGAAATTTACCTGGTCCGCGCATTGGCGATCATCGGTGTAATCATGGTCCACTCCACTTCCGGAGTTGTCGCATCATTTAATACTGATTCATCGCTTTATGGTGTTTACAATTTTCTTAACATCTTTTTTAAGTTTGGAACACCGACCTTTATTTTCTTAAGTAGTTTTGTTTTATTCTTTAACTACTATCACAAACCTTTGACGAAAGAACGCATTACAAGCTTTTATAAAAAGCGTATGTTGTTTATCATCATTCCGTACTTTATCTTTTCATTCTTGTATTTTGCTATGACAGCGAGTGTACAAGGTTATGCAAGTACAGGTGAGATGGCAAAGGCATTCATGATGGATTTCTTAACAGGTAAAGCATATACACATTTGTACTTTGTTTTCATTTCCATCCAGCTTTATGTACTGTTTCCGTTTATCTTAATGTTCCTTAAAAAGTTCCCTAAAGTAACGAAACACACGATCTGGATTGGCTTTGTGCTTCAATGGACATTCGTATTGCTAAATCACTATTATTGGCAGTATTCGCTTAAAGGTAGTATTTCGTTCTCTTACATGTCTTATTACTTCCTTGGAGCGTTTATCGGTATCCATTATCAACAGATTCACGATTACTTGGTGGTCACAAAAGAGAAATTGTTCTCTAAGAAAGCATTAGTCTGGATTCCATTATGGGTAATCTGGATCGCAGCATCTGCAGGTCACGTTGGCGTATGGTATGTCACTCGTGCGAATGGTGCGATGATCGATTCGAAGATTTATGAGCTATTATGGAACGTTCATACCTTTACGTCGGCAATCGTCTTGATGCAGATTTCGTACTGGTTATACAGACATCTTCATGAAAAAGTATTGAACGTTATGATTCATTTAGGTGTCGTATCGTTCGGTGTTTACTTGATCCATCCGATTCTTTTATTAGTCGCGCGAAAAGTATTAGTAACAGGAGACCCGATCCTTTATCATGTCTCGGTCGCGGCCTTATTCTTATTCGCATTGATCGGTTCATGGATTATTGTAGGAAACATTATGAGAATCAAACAATCCTGGGTATTATTCGGACCAAAGCCGAAAAACCCTTATGTGCCAACTAAAAAAGAAGCTGCTCAAGCTTCATAACGAAATGAAAAAGCACTGCTCAAAAAATGAGCCAGTGCTTTTTTTTCACTTAAAGTTATTGGTTTTTAACTTTATTCAGGATATGACCAACAAGGTAATAACCTTCACTTCCCTTTAACTCGGTTTTAGCATCTATCCGTTTGGAAAGTGTTTCATCTATAAATCCTTTTTCAACGGCCACATCCCATGCTTTTTCTTTTGGCAGTTGAACGCCATGAAGCGCAAGGATCATTCGGGCTGCTTGTTGTCCAGTTAGAACGTTTTTCTCGCCACTAACATAATTTCTCATTTCTTGCAGTTTAAACTGATCAGCTTTTTCTGGCGCCATTCTGTTAATACCATTCGACAGAAGGTTGCTGAAGGTCATTTCACTAAATGGTTTATCTACAGGAAACTCGTTACTATATCCACCTACAATAAGACCGTAATTGATGAGTGGCTTTAAATTTTCATAATACCATTCACCTTCATACGGATATTCTATATCAAAGGAATATAGATTCGCATCCTGATCTTTAAGTACCTTTTGAAGGTTTTTAATAAGCTTTTTATTTTCAGACATCTCACGGAAAGAGATTTCGTTCTTTATCGAGATTGCACTTGCCGCTCCTGCCGCTTCCCCTACAGTCATTCCAATTGGAACAACACGTGCACTTCCAGCTGCGATTGAACTGTAACCGGATGCTTTACTTGCAACCAATAGTCCATCCACTTTAAGTGGAATCAATGAACGGAAAGGAATAGCATATTGCTCAGGTTTAGAAATAATGTATCCATAATCTCCTGGCGAAGTAGCTTGTACATCAACAGGATATGACCCAAACCCAATGGAATCCCAGTGATCGTTATTTTCCCAGATGTCTGTCATCGGAAGCTGATACTCTGTTTTAATATGTCGAGTCTCTCGGACATATAATTCTGATGGGAATTTCTCCAGCTTAGCTTTTTCAAAGCCTGGAAATTCTTTTTGCAAATACTTTAAAATATGTTTTGATTCTTCTTTAGCAATTTTAATAGCTTTTTCTTTCTGTGAATCATCTAGCCCATCAATGCCAAAGACTTGCAGCGCATTGATATATACGGAACCATCATCTTGCCTGACTACATTTAATCCACGTAAGCGTGTTTGTGGATTAACAGGTTTGTAATCGTAATGCAGTTTAGAAAAACCCCACGCAACATTACTGGTTGTTTCCCCTCCGCCAAAAACACCATCTTTTGCAGCATCTTGGACTTTGTCCCACTCTACATTACTAAAATGCATCATGAGCGTAACAGCCATTTTTCGGTCTTCTAATCCTATATCAGCTCCGCCTTTAAAGAACGGAGCATTTGCTGCTACAGCTAGATCACCATCTTGAGTGGCATCAATAAAACGCTTCGCTGATACTTTCTTTTCTTTACCAGTCTCATCTGTCAGCACAATTCCAGTTAATGTATTTTCATCCATTACAACATCATTCAGTTTTGTGTTCAAAGAGAGCGTGATGTTTTTTTGGTCTTGTACTAATTTCATAAATGCCATTTCAGCAACATGCAGATCGAAGCCAATCTGACTTCCAGTAAGCTTGAACCATTCCGAGAATATACCTTCGTTTGCCCAATTGCCTTTTATATCTTTACTTACATCTAAAAAATTTAAAGCACCATGGGTGAAAAGTCCCCCAAGGCTATCACGATGTTCTATTAATAAAGTTTTCGAACCGTTTTTTGCTGCAGAAACGGCTGCAGCTACTCCCTCTGGTTCTCCTCCTACGACAATCACATCATATTGTTCTTGAATTTGTGGTGTAACATAAGGCTCGATATCTGATTTTGCAACCATTGTAGAATAGGGATATATCTTTTTTATTGCAATAGCTACAAGGATAATACATACGACAATAGCACCATTTCTTAACCATTTCTTCCAAACGTTTTGTCCCATATTCAACATCCTTATTTACAAAAATTTAACATAAAATTAGTATATCAGACAAAAATTATCCAGTATACAGCAATTTTTGTCGTTTCTAGGAAATATGGTTTACAAAAAATTGAATTACCTTTACAAAAGAAAAGAAGAATCGTTATAATTTGTTAAACATGCGTTTAACTCGGAGGTGTTCTCTTGCGACAGAATAAGGCTTCTTTTTTTGGCACTCTTTTCTTCACGTTTACAGTTTCGCTTCTACTAAAGGCAATATTTGTCCGCTATTTATTATTTGATGATATTAATATGTTTGATACCATTTACCTAGAGCTTAGTTACATCCTGCTCTTTACGGGTTTACTTGAATACATAGCAAATCCAAAGTGGAAATTCACTGCATATGTATCATTAAACTTGTTGCTGTCGACTTTATTTTTTGGAATAACCGTTTACCATTCTTACTTCGGTAACATTCCTACGTATTATGCCCTAATGCAGGCTGGACAAGTAGGCGCAGTTAAGGATAGTGTTAACCAGCTAATTCAGCCGGAGTATTTTATTTTTTATGGAGATTTCCTTATACTCATTATCCTGTGGTTTGTTAGAAGGATTCCCCTGTACACAAATATGAAACTTTCAAGAAAAAAGCTAGTTGCACCGATTCTAGGTATATCTTTTGCTGTTTGTGTAACTAATATTTTTCTTCACAAAAATGAGATCATTACAGACTCTGCATTATCTGCTCAAGCAAAAGGAATCTTCAATTTTGAAGTACTGCAAGCCTATTACGGCCCTAACGGCGGTTTACCTCAAGCTGCAGCCTTTTCAGAGAGTGAACTCCAAAATAAAAACACGATTCAAGATAAAATTAACGAAATTAAAGGAATTAAAGAAATTCCTGATAAAGAGCGTGACTATTTTGGTGAGGCAAAGGGACGCAATCTGATTTTAATCCAGTTTGAATCCATGCAAGACTTTCCAATCGGCTTAAAGATCGACGGAAAAGAAGTAACACCTAATATGAATAAGCTGATAAACAAAAGCTTCTATTTCAATAACCTTTATCAGCAAACCGGAGCAGGTAATACATCTGATGCAGAATTTATCGCTAACACCTCTTACTATCCTGCAGGAATGGTTGCCACTTCCACGTTCTTTGAGAGTAAAGCCTTTCCGAGTATGCCTAAACTTCTCCAAAAAGAAGGATACGAAACATTTACCCTGCATGCGGATAAAGTTGAATTTTGGAATCGAGTAGAACTTTATCCCTCACTAGGATTTAATAAATATTACGAATTAGACTTTTTCGGAAAAGAAGACCTGATCGGATTGGGTCCTTCTGATGAAGTTATGTTTAATAAAGGGATGCCCCTTTTAACCGAACTAAAAGAGAAGAACAAACCCTTTTACGCTCATTTCATTTCAATGACCAGCCATCATCCATACGAGATCCCTCCTGAAAAGGATGTATTTGAACTTCCTGAAAAATATAAGGGTTCAATTGTAGGAAAATACATTCAAGCGATCAGCTATAACGATATGGTATTAGGGAATTTTATAGAACAGCTAAAAGTAGAAGGATTGTGGGAAAACTCGGTACTCGCTTTTTATGGAGACCATATGGGAATGCACCACACGATGTTTAAAGAAAACGATCCTGCCTTACTAAAAGAACTTCTTGGTCACGAATATACGAAGATTGATCGATTTAATGTTCCTTTTGTCGTTACGGCACCTGGGATAACCGATAAGGGAAAAACTTCTGATCAGCTTGCAGGTCAACTGGATATGATGCCTACACTTGCAAACTTGTTAGGAATATCATTAAACAACTATGTTCATTTTGGACAGGATTTATTAAATCATAAAGAAAATCTAATTGGAATGCGCTATTACATGCCGGCTGGCTCATTTTTTAATGAAGAAGTTGTCTTCCAGCCAGAAAAATCATTCGATGATGGAGAAGCTTTAATTCTTGAGACAGCAAAAAAGGTTCCACATGCTCCCTATAAAGAAGATTATGACCGGATATTAAAGTTATTAAGTCTGTCTGATCAGTATCTGAAGTCTCTGCCAGATAAGTAATACTTAATCAAATTTTTTTGCAAAAAGTAAACCCCTGTTGAAACGCTAAACCGTTCCAACAGGGGTTTTTTTATCTCGCAAACAACTCAATCGCTTGTTTCGCTGTATCTTTCGCTTTTGCAGTTAACGGTGCAACTGCAGCTGCCATTTTTTCTTTTTCCTGAGGCAGGACTTCGAGATGATTAGCTAAAGCCAAAGCGAGCTCTTCACCAGTCCAATCACCATCAACATGAGCAAAGACGGGTTGATTAGCCTGTTCTGAGAATGCATCAATCTTTGGATCATACGATAAAGCTATAAACGGCGTATTCATAATTCCAGCAAAGATCAACGCATGCAGTCTCATCGCAAGCAGCATATCAGACAATCCGATAATGGAGACTTTCTCTTCGATGGAAGCATCATATGGAGCTATCCACGCTTTTTGCTTCATCTTTCCTAAGATTTCACGAGACGTATCATCATCATGCTTATCATGCATCGGGATGAAAACGACCTCATTGCCTTTCAAAATAAAATCATCCAACGCTTCCGCCACTTTGGATTTGAAATCCTTCGTCGTCGGCCATTCACGAACAGAAACCGTTAGAACAGGCTTCGTAAATCCTTGTTGAACATACCACTCAGACTTCGCTTCCTTTAAGTGAAAGCCTAAGACCGGGTCTGGAACTAACTCCATATCATTGCGTAATCCAATTTCTTTTAAAAGTTGGATCGATCCTGTATCACGAAGTGTAATCTTTCCAGCTTTTTTAAGCATCATTTTCGTTAGAATCTGACTCACTGTTTTATCGATTGGACCCATGCCTTGCGCGTAAATAAAGAATGGTTTTCCGGCCATGCGAGCAAGCATCATGATGCCTGTGTAATAAGGAATGCTCTTCATACCCGTCTTATCTTGCAGCAGGCTTCCCCCACCTGAGATCAAGCCGTCAGACGTTTTCAGCACAGCTAGTACTTCTTTTATCTGCCAGCGGTTGATCGCGTCAACGCCATACGTTCTTTTTGTAAACTCTGGATCGTTTGATAACACAACGATCTCGATATCTGGTTTTTGTTCTTTTAGTGCAGAGATGATTGATAAAAGAATTGCCTCATCTCCAATGTTATTAAATCCGTAATACCCTGATAAAACTACTTTCATTGTATCCACCTTTCACGTACATACGGGTACAATTTATCTCTTAATGCTTTGTATATAGCGATGAGCACAAGTCCGATTACTAATCCGATCGCTAGTGCGTAAACCGAACGCAACACGGACAACAGAAGTGGAATGTGCAAATGCGTGAATGTGTTCATCATTGATGCGAAACCAATGGCTCCAACAACTAAGAATGCACTCGCGATTCCAGCATGCTTGCGGAATAGATACAATCCAAATACAAAGAACGGGAAACCGATCAAGAATTCTTTTGTACGTGGACGAACGAACATGATTTCTTCTAACTTGCTTCTAAACGTCAATTCAAGCGCACTTGCTGTTCCAGCGTTTCCGGAACGGCTTAAGTAGTATGCACCTACTATCGCCACCATACCGAGCAACAGTACATGCCAAAAGCGAATTGGGCTATTGAAATAACCGATAATTTTTCGTAATGATGAAGCATTATTGACTTTTAAAGCAAGGACAACAGCAGTTACTAAAATCGGTAGTGCCAGCAATACTTTAATGCCTCTGAACTCTTCAAGTTTATATAAGTATGGATTTCCATACATCAGTGTCACAACCAACCATGCACCCGCAAAGACGATTGCAGCAGAGATTAGATAGTGAAGAATAAGTTTAGCCACTTTCATATCTTTGATATCTTGAATACGTAATACAGCCCATATCGGACCTGCTACAGCTACTAATAAGGCCAAACCTTTTAATAAGATACCTGCACCAACTAAAAGATATCCTGCTGATAGGATCAAACCGCCGATTAAGCCTACCCATGTAAGCTTTTTATGAACAGAAGCTGCTGCTAGCGCTAGATAGGCCGAGCTTCCTACAAAAGCAAACAGGTGTAATAATGAATAATCCTTTAAGTCTTTAAACGGTTGAGCTTCACCAGTGTTAAAATATCCTGGCGCTTCTCTATGAAAGTCGTTGATTTCGTTAATCACTTGTTTAAATTCAGCATCTGCTGTTTTATCATTCAATTTTTGAACTTTTACTAATACCGTTCTAATATTACGTTCTTTTATCGCACGAGATAATCGCTCAGAGGCAGCATTTTCACTTGTTCTGTTCTCTGAGTAAAGTCTCTCCACATCGTAATTCATTTCTTTCGCAAAAGTTTGCATTCCCTTTTGCTCAGTTCCTTCAATCGTTACTACATCGTATTCGTTTGCTTTAAGTTTTTTCGCATACTCAATGATTTTATCTTTAGATGAACCATCATAACCAACAACTTCTTTCCCGATGAACAGTACCTTATCTACTTCATTTTTAGGGAATTTTAGTAATTGATTAACCATTTGGTCGTTACTAGAATGAGCATCCTCTTCTGAAGAAAAATCATTCTTGATACGAGGTACAACCTGAAATCCATTTGAAGTGATTTCATCATAAGCCTCTGTACTAAAGTAGCCTAATGACTTGTCCTCCATCTTTAAGTCACCTGTATCTCTTCCTTCAATAAAATAAAACTTTTGATTATTTGCAGTTATTTCTGTAATTTTATCCTTAAAAGCCCGTTTTAAGAAATCTTCAGATCGATGTCCTTCTTGCAGATAGCTAACAAATATTCCATCTGTTGTTGGAAGGCTATTGATATTCGGGTTATTTGTTAGTGCAAAATAATTTTGAATATCACTTTTCTTCAAAACAGCTACGATACCCTGAGTTTCTAGAGAAGATAAATTCTCCGGCTCGAGGGTTATGGAATGGACCTTCGCTTGTTTAAGACCTTTATAGATCTTATTTGCTGAAACATCTTCACTCTTTAATATTTCAATATCCGTATAGGGGACCATTACTTCATATGTATTGTTTGCTGACTCCGTCTTGATACGTTCATAAATCATAGGAGAAGTAAGCAGCAAAGATACCATCAATAGACCGAATAAAACTTTTTTCAACAAGTAACATTCCTTTCTGAAGTCGCATATTGCTTTTATTTTACCTTAATATCCCCTTAATTATAAAGAGCATCTGTCTTGGCCATAAAATAAAGGACACCAGCCTGACTGATGTCCTTCTTCATTTTTTATTTTCCGACTCTCGGATTAGCTGCCTTGAGTGTATAGAAAATCTTTCGTAAAAACTTATTGACCGGTGCGTGATCTTTACCAACCAGCCCGATTCGTTCCGCAATAAATTGCGTGATCAACAGTAACACAGAAAGGATTAATAACGATCCCCATAATGTTGTTAAGTTGAAAAGGATAGCTGCTAGTCCAAATAAAGCGCTCATCGCGTAAATCACCAACACGGTCTGACGATGAGACATTCCGCTGTTTAATAAACAGTGATGCAGATGTGACTTATCTGGTGCAGATAATGGCTTTTTGTTCAAGAAACGGCGGACAATCGCAAATAATGTATCTGAGATCGGCACACCAAGAATGATGATTGGTACAACAAGTGAGAATAATGTGATGTTCTTAAACCCTAATAGAGATAGAACAGCAATCATATATCCTAAGAAAAGAGCTCCAGTGTCTCCCATAAAGATCTTCGCCGGATGCCAGTTGTAAACCAAGAATCCTAACGTACTACCTAATAAGATAATTCCAAGCGCTGCAACAAGAACGTTGCCGTTATAGACCGCCATACCTGAGATGGTGATCAATACCGTGGACGAAACACCGGCTGCTAATCCATCTAATCCATCGATTAGGTTGATCGCATTCGTGATTCCGATAATCCATAAAAGTGTTAGAGGAACTCCAAGAATTCCAAGGCTTAAACGGTAATCAAACGGTAAGTTAATAAAATGAACTTCTACTCCACCGTAGATCACGATACCTGCAGCAATGATCTGCCCTAACAGTTTCACTTTTGGTGAAAGTTCGAAGATGTCATCAAACACACCTGTGATGATGATGACAATCGCCCCTAGTACAATCGGTACCGTATATTGGCTGGCCGGCTGTACGATCAGAACTCCAATCAAGAAACTGAGAAAGATAGCTAAACCGCCTAAGCGCGGCATGATTTTTTGATGAACTTTTCTCTGATTGGGCTTATCCGTTGCACCAACGAAAAAGGCGAACCTTTTTACAACAGGCGTCAAAAGAACTGACGCGATAAAACATATTAACAATGCCCAGTAAGTCATAGTTACACTCCCCAATTGGCGTGAAATTTATTGCTTATAATCATGTATGATAGGGTTGGATTTATTTCGACATAAATCAACTTTTTCTTTGTACACAGAGAAAATTATAGCATAGATGATTTCGTTTTGTGTGAAAAAATCATTAACAATTTATGAATTTCTTGAAAGCGTTTTTTCTTCATTTATAGCTTTCACAAAACATTTACGCATTATTTTTTGAAACCCTGCCAAATCGAGCCAATTTCTTCCCGATAACAGGCAAAGATTGTAATTCTTCTACTGACATACCCTTTGTAAGTAAAATGAAAACCGCAAAAAGCGCACCACCGATTATTATCGCAACTCCTGCATACAATAAGCTTGCAAGACGACTAGTCAATTCCATCACCAATGTTGGATATCCGATCGCAACACCCATGATCAAACTGGCTACGATAAAGGTAAGAATCGAACGATTGATAAGCGGTAAGTTAAACGTTTGTTTAATAACGATCGCATTAGCCCCTGTTATCACGATATAAATAATCAGTGTAGCTAGTGCTGCTCCTAGCAATCCGTATTGTGAGATCAGCATGAAGTTTAGCACCGCTTTTCCGATCGCAGCGGCAACGATAATAACTGCAGCGGCTGTTGGACGGTTGATTCCTTGCAAAATTCCTGTTCCAAGAACGGCAAGTGACGTAAATACAGAACTGAAACTTACAATCGCCACAACTAAGCTTCCTTCATCGTTCGTAAAGAGAGCGATGTTTAATGGAAGTGTCAATGCCGCAATACCTACGGCTGCCGGCCAAGAAAATAAATGCGTTAAGTTAAATGAACGGTTAATAACTCTATTCGCATCATCCATCTCGTTTTTGGCTATTTTGCCCGTAATCAATGGAATTAAAGGCAGAACGATCGATGTTGAGAAAACCGTTGCGATCTGCACGAGTGACGTACCACGCGCGTAAATCCCATTTAAGTAGAAGGTTTCTTTCGCTGTCTTACCTGCCATTTGTAGCGCGGACGGAATCGTGAGCGAGTCCACCACGTTAAGCAATGCCATGGTTAGCGCACCGACACAAATCGGCAATGATAGCTTTAATATCCTCTTACTCGACGATTTAAATGCCTTCATAGTATATGGACGATCTGAGCCAGGTTTAAGTTTCGACTTTTGAAAAATAATTCGCAAGTAAATTAATGATATAAGTGCTGCAATCGCTGAACCTGCCATCGTACCTGCAGCGATTGTCTCGTTATCAGCAGCGATGGAAACAAAATAGTAAGCCGCAACAATGACGAGAGCCACACGTATAAACTGCTCAATTACTTGGGAGTACGCGGTTGGCTTCATGTCTTCATAGCCTTGGAAAAATCCTCGATAAACCGCCATGTACGGCGCGACTAAAAGCGTTATGGAAACGACGATGAGTGAACTTCTTGTTTCCTGTCCACCAAGGATGTCTGCGATTTGATATGAAAAGCCATACAAAAAGCTAAACGAAAGGACTCCGAAAATAACAGCCAGAATTCCTGCGGTGTTAAATATGTTTCGAATCTCAGTATCCTCACCCCTCGCTCGTGCTTCAGAGATGAGTTTCGAGATCGCAATCGGAATTCCCGCTACAGATAAAATAAGGGCGGTCATATAAACTGGGTAAACGAGACTGAATATACCGAGTACATCGTCACCCGCAATGTTTTGTAGGGGAATACGAAAAACAGAACCAAGGAATTTAGAGAAAAAAGTTGCAATCGTAAGGATGAGGGCTCCCCGAATGAATGTGCTCTTACTCATGCTTGCCCGTCACCTTCTGCTGAATCACTTTTAACGCAAAATGCGGAAGGCTCAACTGGCGCTTCCAGCGAGAAGGCTGCTTCATCAATCGGTAAGCCCACTCGAGATTCATCTTTTGCCAAATTTCAGGTGCACGCTGAACCGCTCCAGCAAGAACATCAAATGAACCACCGATTCCCATGAACACGCCTTTTTCAAACTTGTCCATGTTCTCTCCGATCCATAGCTCTTGTCTTGGAACACCAAGTGCCGTGAAAATAAGATCCGGTTTTGTGCGTTGGATCTCATTTGGAATGTGATCATCTTTCCAATCAAAGAAACCATGATGAGCACCTGCAATTTTTACGTTCGGGTACTGTGTCATGATCTCAGCAACTGTCCGTTGTAGCACTTCATCTTTCGCACCTAAAAGATAGACACTATAGCCTTTTTCGTTCGCGATCTCGAGAAGTCCGATGAACGTCTCAAATCCGGTTACACGTTCTGGAAGTGGCTTACCTAATAATCCTGCTGCTTTAACGACACCAATTCCGTCCGCAGTTACGTAGCTCGCTTTTTGAACAACTGCTCGATATTCAGCATCTTCTCTAACCTTCATCACAATCTCTGGATTTGCTGTTACAACAAAGGTCTTCTCTTCTCTTTCCAGATGTCCGCTTAATGTATTTAGAAAGCCGCTCTGTGTGGAGTTAACAAAATCTACCCCTAAAATTCGCACTGTATTTTTCAATGAATGTCACCACTTTTTCCTTATTTATCTTATGTGATTACAGCTCAGTTGGACTGGCCAATTAGCAATGTTTACCTGTTTTTTGATAAAACACTAATAAATATAACACAAATTCGTGAGTGTGGAGTATTTATGCTGGATGAAGTCTTTCGTGGGAGTGATTTTTACGGTACGTGATTTTATATTTGTTACACGTTCGCCGCTAATGACGCTCGTTTCACCGGTAAACGCTTTGCAACCACCCGTAAAGTCGTGCTCTTAACCTGAAAGTTCTTCATCTTCACCTGAAACTCCAAGAGTTCCACCTGAAAACTCAAAAATAAAATACTTCCTATCTATAATAGGTCGTCTTCAACTGTAGTTTTTGAGGGAGGTGGTTAGATTATCCAGTTTTATCGGAAATGAATAGAAGTTAAATACAAAACTCTGCAAAAAAAAGCCCCACTTCCACAGACGACATACTTTGTCTACTGTAGCGAGGCTTTAATAATCATTAGTGTGCTAAACGTATGATCTCCATGTTCTTTATACCGTAACTTTCAGGTCCACCATGGCTGTATACATATGCTTTCTCATAAAAATCATCTAGAAGGTTTTCTGGAACAATTTCAAGCCATACACCCTCATTTTGCGTTTCCACACTGTTTAGGACTAGTACAGGAGTACCTGTCCATTTTATTTCATAGAGCTTATTTAAATTATCCCTTGGAACAGTTGTTGTACTTCTAACCTTTGTTCTTGCATTTTCAGTAGTAGTAACGGCAATATCGTATTTATTGCGTTCTTTACCGCCTAATTCCTTATCGATTTCGTTCATAAAACCTGTAATTTTTTGACCCCAGTAAGGATCTGTTGCATAAAATACGTTCATTCCTAAATCCTTATTACCTAGAAAGGCACCATGGTATCGATAACTGGATTCAAGGAAATAACTATCTTTTTCATTAATGAGATTGTACACAAGGGAATTTAAACAATCATCATATGTGGTAAATTTAATTAATCCATCTGTACCATCCTCAGCACCTAGTCCGAAAAGATTTTTTCGTTCTATAGCCTTTTGATTTGTTCCCCAATCACTTTCGTGTATAGCATGTGCTAACAGGTACATCGCATTAATGTTGTGTTCCTCTTCAATCTTTTTAAACTTTTCACCCATTGTTTCAAGCACCGTAACTCCAACTTTAGATGGTTTATTTTCCTTTACAAAGCGATTCAACTCTTCAGCTGTGTAAACAGTTTTAGTATACAGGGGCATCATATTAAAATATTGGTATGCTGTATACGTTTTACCATCTGCTAAACTTGTGTACACACTGCCATTGTCACTATAATACTTTCCAGCAGGCATGTTAGAGTCACTCTTGCCATATTTGTATGGTGCATAATAGCTGTTGGTACGTAAGTTGTACGTATAATGGTACAAATCCCCACCCTTTACTTCATAATAACTTTTACCTTTCACCTGAATATCTGGTATTAACTGAGCATTTTCCATCTTGATAGTTCCCTCTTTCGATCCGAACTTTACCTTAATGGAATTTTCTGTTGAATCTAGATATTCAACTGCTGTACCCGTTTCTAAGCCTATTAAGTTGTACCCCGCTTTATCATCAATATCGACAATTTCTGAAGTAGAACTATTTGTTACTTGTCCCTTTTTCATGTAAACAATTTTGTTATCCTTAAGAACAACATCGTTAACTCCGGTTAACGCTTTTCTTGCATCCTCAAAGTTAGGAAATTCCTTACCTTTTACTGTTCCATCCGCAGTAGCTGTGCCTAAAAAGTACTTAGGTTCAATAGGCTGTTCGTTTTTCTTCAACACATCCAGCATACGAACTAAAAAGGCAGATGTCATACCGCGAGTAGAGTTTCCTGTTGGATCTAATAAATTGTTATAACCTGTTAGAATTCCAGAGCCCACCATTTCGGAAATCGGAACTTTTGCGTAAGAGCTAATCTTATTAAAGTCTTTATATCCAGTTATATCTTTTTCGATTAAGTTAATCTCTTTATATTCAAAAGCTTTGCTAATCATTTTGGAAATTTCTTGACGGCTTACAGTTCCATTAGGGTCAAACGATCCATCAGTTCTTCCATTAATAATCCCTAATTGCGCAGCTTGCTGAACATACGTGTAATACCAATCCTTCACTTTCACATCTGAAAAGATTTTTGGAGATGTTACTTTTAGATTTTCTTCTTCAAGGGTATAAATCATAAGTTTGGCGAACTGAGCACGTGTTACATTTTCTCTTGGCTTATAGACAATTTTGCCGTTTTCATTAAAACCATTAAGAATTCCTAAATCAATTAGTCTTCGCATTTCATTTTTGAATTGTTCATTATCTAACCCATCACCTGCAGTTGCACTCTGCACTTTAAAACTTAACAATAACAATAAAGGTAACAACACTAAAATTAAAATTTTCTTCAAAATTTCCCCTCCAACACAATATTTTCCTAATCACCACTACTATTCTATCAAACTATAGTAAAAGATTACCATATGAGTTATCATATTTTCCCAAACAAAAGTAAAAGAGCTATTGAAATCTGGTTCAATAACTCTTTTTCAGAAATATTATTTTGCTAAAGGTAAAAGTTTCATGAGCGTTCCATAAGAACCACCATGACTATAAACAAATGCTTTCCCATAATTAGCACCATTAAGGTTTTTTGGTGCAATTTGCAGCCATGTACCTTCACCTGATTTAGATTCTAGTTTGTTCAATACCAATACAGGTGTACCAGCTTTAGGGACTTTATAAAGAATATTGCTTACTTTTGCAGTAGCATCGCTTCTTACATTTACACCGCTCTCAAGAGTAACGGCAATTTCATGTGCGTTGCGCTCTTTCCCGCCTAGATATTTATCAATTCTATACATAAATCCTGCGAGTTTTTGACCCCAATACGGATCTGACGCGTATCTTACATTCATTCCTATCTCTTTATCACCAACTACTTCACCATGAGCTCGATATCCATTAATAAAATAGCTTGATGTAGGATCTAATAAATATCCTTTTACCAATTCTTCAATACAAGCTTCATAAGATTTGTAGATATCTCCACTTTCATAAGCGGAGCCATCGTATGCTTTTAGTCCAAAAAGGTTTCTCTTTTTAACTGCCAGTTCACTTGTTCCCCAATCACTTTCAGAAATTGCATGTGCCAGTATGTACATGGCGTTTACGTTATACTTTGCTTCTGCATCTTTTAACGCTTTCCCTAGCGTTTCAAGAGGTGTAGATCCTACATCTGCTGGCTTATTATTCTTAACAAAGTTATTTAGCTGTTCGGCTGTATAACTGGTTTTTGTATAGAGCGGCATAACATTAAAGTATTGGTACATTTCATAGGTTTGACCACTTCCAGTATAAGTATGGCCGTTTTTGCTTATATAGTTTCCGTTTGGTAACTTTCCGCTGCTACCATAACGGAAAGCCCCATATTTGTTTGTATTTACATTGTACGTATAATGCCACAAATCACCATCAACGGCTTTATAGTATGATGCCCCTTTAAGCTGGACGGTTGGATGAAGTGTAGCTTCGTTCATTTTGAAGTAACCAATCGTATTGTTAAATTTTACTTTAACCCACGTTTCACCAGCATCCAAAAATTCCGTTTCTGTACCAGCAACTAGATTATAATAAAACTCGTCAAATGTATGATCCATATATAAAATAGATGCCAATGGATGAACCTGAGCTGGTGAAACAACCCCGCTCTTCATGTATACAACCTTGTCATCTTTTAATACGACATGATTGCTTTGTGTAGCCGCCGCTTTTGCAGCATCATATGTTTCATACTCTTTTACTTTTGTAGTCTGATCTTTTGTTACTGTCGCTAAATAAAAATTGGCAACTGGAGGTGCCGGTGGATTTTCCAGCTTTCCGATCATACGTACCAAAAACGCACTTGTCGTTCCTCTCGTTGCTTGATCTTGAGGTCGGAATGTTTGATCTGCGTTACCTGCGATAATTTTTGCATAAACCATTCGTTTAACAGAAGGCATCGCCCATTCATTAATGGTGCTTGTATCCGTAAAAGTCAATTCTGCTTCTGGCAACGTGATTCCTTTGTATTCAAAAGCTCTGTCAATCATAGCCGCCATTGCTTCTCGTGTAATTGGTTCACCTGGTGAAAAAGTATTACTTGATGTTCCAGATACAATGTTCATTTCAACAGCTTGTTGGATTGCTTTTTCATACCAGATGCCTGCTTTCACATCTGAAAAGGTCTTAGGATTGATGACCTCTAGATTTTCAGCACCTAAAATCCGTACTAGAAGTGAAGCAAACTCAGCTCGTGTAATATTTCGGTCAGGTTGATAAAAAGTTTGACCCTCAATTACTTCACCAGTTAAGTAGCCTAGTTCTATTAAGCTCCTCATATCTTTCTCAAAGTAATGCCCTGAAATATCATCTGTAGCTCGTACTGAATTCGAGCTAATCAACAGGACGAAAGGCAATAACAATAAAGCTATCCACTTTCTCACAAATATTCCCCCATATGTTAAAATTACTAAGTTTATCCACATCCTCTCTTAATCTACCAATATTCTACAAAAATTTCTAGTAGTTTTCAGACAATTTCTTTTAAAAATAGACAAAGAAAAAACCCACCTCATTCAGGCGGGTTGATCCTACTATTCGTTATATTGACGTTCTAATTCTTCAGATGTATATAGTTTCCAGCGTTGCCCTTCTAATCGAAGATAAACATAACCAGATGCATCTTTTTCGTATTCTTTTGTTTCACCTTCATACGTTTGTTTCATGTCATAATGGGCATCAGCTAATTCGATCTTCACAAGGCGTGTGTTAAGTTCCGCATCCTCATAATTGATGTGGATATCTCCTGTTAACTTACCTGAAATCGTCAAATCTCCAGTTTCAAGTAATTCTTCAATACCTAGGTGGCTAAAAGAATGTGCAAAGCCCATCTGTCTTACATCAACAAGATTTTTTAAAGATTTGTAATCTTTTTTGTTCATATATTCTAAGCCTTTTAGTTCATTATCAAGAATAACGGTTTCTAACATCTCTTTTGTCGGAAGACTAGCTGTTTCGTTCTTTAGAGCACGATAAATCATGACAATAGACTGTGCTCTTGTACCGTCAGCATTTGGTGCTAGCTGATCTGCTTTTAATCCGTTAATAATACCCATACCATTTACTTTACGTAGATCATTATACGCCCAATGGCTCTTCTTTAGATCTTTGTAATCTTTCGGTTTACCATTCTCAAATTCTACTGTTTTATCAAATGCACGTACGATCATAGCTGCCATTTCTGCACGTGTGATTTTATCTTTTGGTGAGAAGCTCGTTTTGGTTGTTCCATTTACGATGCCATTCTGGTAAGCAATCTTAATATCTTTTACTCCCCAGTGATTACTAATATCCTTAAAAGGAACGGTTTTGTTCGTTGCTTTTAATTCTAAAGCACGCACAATAAAGGTTACGAATTCAGCACGAGTAATCTTTTCATCTGGTAGCATGTATAAGTTTTCAATATACAAGCCATCTCCAAGATACTCTTCAACAATCGTCCCTCGAACGATATCAGCATAAAGCATCTCGCGAAGGTTATTTTCCGACCAATGCTTTTCAATATCCACTGGCTCATAATAAGTAAATGTGTCCTTATATTCAGCTGCACCTACTTTATGACCAGCAAATGGTGAAACCAATAGTGATAGTGCTAATAGAGAGCTTGCCATCTTTTTCTTCAAAATTTGTTATCCTCCTAAATTTTACATTACTAGAAAAATAATATTTATTTTCCAATAACATATTCTACTACTATTAGACTTAAATGTTAAGTACTTATATTTTTAAAATAATATTCCAGTAAGTTTATGGAACAATGTTCTTCACTACTGGTATCTTTTGAAGAATGATGACCGCTATATAGCTAGAAAGAGTAACTACAATAAATGTCACTGGTACTCCGAACAGCACATGGAAGGTTCTACTATGAAGAGCAAAGCCGAAAAGCTCTTGAAAAATACTTGATTTATATAATGTTAAAAAGACAGGATGAATAAGGAAGATTCCGAAACTCGCCGCTGCAAAAGAAGAAACCACTGACGACTTGTACGTATACGTATGTTTAAATAAAACAAAAATAGCCGCAGAAACGAGTACTGTGTTTGGGGCTAAGTAATCGATCCAAAAAATATCTAGTGCTCCTTTTGATGAAGTAGCATAATACGTGCCAAAAATGGTGACTAGTAATCCGATTAAGCCTCCAAGATATATCATTCCTCTTATCATTTTACTTAATGAAACTGTAGCTAATAAGTATTCTAATAGGAAATATCCTGTGAAACCCCAGAACATTCCTAGTTTGAATCCAATGTGTTCAGACGTAATATAAAAAACCACTAGTTCAAGAGTCAGGAAGAACCAAATCGTGACAAAATAGATTAATAGCCTCGTTTGATGCGCAATGGCTCGGAATAGTGGTGTAACAAAATAGATGCCTACAATCATGTATAGAAACCATAAGTGATAGTATGTATTATCGATATAAATATTCTTGAGAGCTGTTTCAATTGAAAACGTATGGAGTTGCGTTCGAACTTTGAACAGCTCATAAAACAGTGTCCAAAATAGAAACGGAATAATGATCTTTGACGCTCTTTTCTTAAAAAATACAGAAAGTGGTTCTTCTTTACCTAACAATAGCGCTCCGCTCACCATAACAAATACAGGTACACTCCACCTGCAAAAACTCTCAATGATTGTTGCTAACCACCATGTTTTTGAAATTTCACCTGATAATAGATTGCCGACTACATGAATCATGACTACCGCCATAATGGCCAAGGAACGAAGTGCGTTTGCGTATTGAATCACCCTAACCCCTGCTTTCTTAAATATGTATTCTTTTTTATATAAATTTCCTTAATCATACAAATCGTTTTGATATCTGACAATATTTTCTTTTGTATCAAAAGTTTATTTAACCATTTTTGTTAAAATCATTCTATTTTTGGATATTTTTATAAATTCCTGTGATATACTAGTTTCAGTATTTAATAAGGAGAGAGTAAGATGTTGACCTACTTGAAAAACATCATAGATGAACAGCATAGAACGTTAAAAAAATACACAAAAATGGTAGACCAAATTAACGAGAAAGAAACTATTTTTGAAAAATATACGGATGAAGAATTGCGAGCGAGGACTACATACTTTAAAGAACAGCTTGCAGATGGAAAAACAATAGATGACATAAAAATCGAGGCTTTCGCAGTAGTACGTGAGGCTGCTAAACGTGTGCTAGGCATGCGTCATTTTGACGTTCAGCTTATTGGAGGACTCGTACTATTAGAAGGAAATATTGCTGAGATGGCAACAGGCGAAGGAAAAACACTCGTCGCTTCCCTTCCCTCTTATGTGCGCGCACTTGAAGGAAAAGGTGTACACGTTATTACAGTTAATGAATATTTAGCGCGTCGTGACAGTGAATTCATCGGACAGATCCATTCATTCCTCGGTTTAACTGTTGGACTTAACATCCCTCAGATCTCACCTGATGAAAAAGCGGCTGCTTACCAAGCCGATATTACATATGGTGTTGGAAATGAGTTTGGTTTTGATTATCTTCGCGACAACATGGTACAGCAGCCTTCACAAAAGGTTCAACGACCTTATCATTTTGCCATATTGGATGAAGCAGATAGCGTTCTAATCGATGAGGCAAGAACACCATTAATCGTTGCAGGTAAAACGGAAGTGAGCCAAGAGCTTCATTACGTGTGCTCTCAACTGGTAAAACGCTTTAAGGAAGAAGAACACTATCTATTCGATCCGGAAACAAAATCTGTGAGCTTAACAGATGCCGGTATCGATCGTATTGAAGCATGTTTTGGTGTTGGAAACTTGTATGAACTTGAACATCAGATGCTTTATCATTACGTGTTACAAGGTCTTCGCGCGGCGATCATGCTAAAGCGTGACGTAGACTATATCGTTCGTGGAGGTAAGGTAGAACTTGTTGATCAGTTTACCGGGCGTATATTAGAAGGCAGAAGCTACAGCGATGGTCTTCATCAAGCAATCGAAGCAAAAGAAGGCTTACAAGTTACAGAAGAAAATAAAACACAGGCGTCTGTTACGATTCAAAACTACTATAGAATGTATCCGATGGTTTCAGGAATGACGGGAACAGCTAAAACGGAAGAAAAAGAATTCCGCGATGTGTATGGCATGCATGTTATCCCAATTCCTCCTAACAAACCGCGCCAGCGTGAAGATCTATCAGATCGTGTTTACGCGACACATGAATACAAGTATGCGGCGATTGCTGAAGAAGTAGTGCGCATTCATAGTACCAAACAACCTGTACTCATTGGAACAACGACAATTGCTCAATCTGAAGAAGTGGCCTCTTATCTTGCTAAAAAGGGCTTAACGTATCAGTTGCTTAACGCAAAAAGCGAAGAGCAAGAAGCACAACTGATCAGTCTTGCCGGTCAAAAAGGACAGATTACAATCGCGACGAACATGGCAGGCCGTGGTACTGATATTTTACTCGGTGAAGGTGTAAAAGAACTAGGCGGACTTTATGTTTTAGGAACAGAACGTCATGAAAGCCGACGTATTGATAATCAGCTGAAAGGCCGCTCTGGCCGCCAAGGTGATCCTGGCCGATCTCAATTTTTTGTAAGCATTGAAGATGAGATCGTAAAACGTTTTGCTCGTGATGAGATGGAGAAGCTGCAAAAAGGAATGAAACTCGATGATACGGGTATGATTTTAAACGCTAATCCGGTTGCGTTTATGGACCGTGTTCAACGGATCTGTGAAGGCTTTAACTATTCTAGCCGTGAATACACGCTGAAACTTGATGATGTAGTAAATCAGCAGCGGACGATCATTTACCAATTACGTGATCAGCTTTTAGAAAAAGAAGATGTATTTCCTTACGTGAAAGAAATGGCTGAAGAAGCAGTAGAAAAAGTGTACAACGACCATATTACGGAGGAACTCATTCCTGAAGAATGGCCATTGAACGAACTTCAGCGCGACTTAAACGTTATATTTGGCAGCCATATAAAGCTTAATGAGCGTTACCAAGAAGATTATGAACTTCAAGAAGATTTAAAAACAAAGCTTGGTCTATTTTTAGATGAACTTGACGAATTCATGAAAACAGACAAGAAATCTGCACAATGGCTGAAGAATTATACGGTTTCGGCTTTAGACCGTGAATGGGTAAGCCACCTTGAAGCAATGAATCATCTTAAAGAGGGCATTGGCTTGCGCCGCTATGGACAAGACGATCCGATGCGACTTTATGAAAAAGAAGGTTTGCAGATCTTTTTAGGCACACGCCACAAAGTTCATAAAGCAGCAATTCGACAGCTTACGCAATTAATGATGGCAGTTGAATTAAAAAAACAAAAACTTAAACTTACTAAATAAGGAGGTCCAATCATGCTCTCTCTTTTCAAGAAAAAAAACGTAAATAAAAACGGAGAAGACACGACGGTGTCCTCTGAAGAATTATTAAACGAAACGATTGATACCGGCTCAGAAGATGAAATTGAAACAGCGCTCTATTACTCTCCTGCTTATGAGCCTGCACAAGAATTAAAATACGTCTATCAATTTATGAACCTGGAGTTGTCACCATTGAAGCCAAATCAGATCTCTTTGGCTGGTGTGGATCTAAAGCAAGGTGAACATATTAATGGTGCAGTGGTCACATCTTTTATCCGTAACAGCTTGAATAAAGGAATTCAGCTACAAGAGATGCCGTTACTTCTATTAGGTGCGGAAGGTAAGAAGCTGGCTCGCAAAGTATTTGACCTCTCAGTTGTTGGTGAGATCCCAGCTCATAGCAGTGTTCCTTGGCTTTTTAGCTTTAGTGGTGAAGACTTAATGGTTGAAGGTGAGCTTCCTAAAACGGGTTGGAAGCTGGCATTCGAGTTGAAAACGCAGAAAAAACACACGCTTGATCTGGCAGAAAGTTGGGCGAACAGCTTACCAGAGCAAGATAAAGAACGCTTGCATCAGCTAGTTGATGGTATGGCTGCTCCAAAGCCAGGTGAAATTAACTTTATGGGCCTTCAAGCAAAGAAGTCTGAAGATGATCATTTACATATCACGATGTTGATTCGTAACGGATCTGATAAGAACATTCAGCTTCAGCAACTACCACTTGAAGTTGTTGATGCTTCAGGCGAAGTCATTGCAAAAGGCGGTTTTGCCCTTACAGACTTTGAAGTGAAGGCAAACACGAGCAAACCATGGACGTTCATCTTTCCAAGTAGCCTTATTTTTAAAGATGAGATTGATTTATCTGTGTGGAAAGCTTATCCACCACAACAGCAAAACTAAACTAGATGATAAGATGAGGTCAATCATTCCGATATGGATGATTGACTTCTTTATTTTTCAACCAAAGGAAACCAAAATTGAAATAAAAAAGGAGCTGTCTCATAAGTAGTTTACTCATGAGACAGCTCTTTTTCTATTATTCTTATTCTAACGTGCTGCTCTCTAATGCTGGATTAAGTTGATTCTCACTCTCAACAGCATTTGATTCATTCGTAGTGTTTTGCTCTTCCTCTATTACTGGTTCTTCAGGTTTAATTTCTCCTGATGTTCCCTCTTCAACTGCTGGAGTTTCAACCTCAGGAGTCTCTTCTATTGGTGCAGGTGTTTCTGTTTCTTCTTTTTCTGGCGAAGCAGGCTCTTCGGTTTGAGGATTTTCTTCAACAGGCTGTGTTTCTGTGTTTCCACCCGTTGTATCCGCAGGTTCTTCCACTACCGGAGCTGTTTCTGCAGGTTCTTCAGCCGCTGCATCAGCATTTTCAGTTGTTACATGTACCGTCCACTCTTCTTTGGACCATACAACATGAAAGCCGAATGCTTCTGAGATGATGCGCACTGGAAGCATCGTCGTGTTCTGATCCAAGATAACAGGCTCACTCATGTAAATATACTTACCGTTTATTGAGATTGTTCTCTCCTTGAGATTGATTACCATTTTGGTGCTGTCTTTTATAGCCGTTACAACATTGTCTTTATAGGTTACGGTTGCACCCATAGATGTAAGGAGATCTCGAAGCGGTAAATACACCGTGCTATATCCATAGATATGTGCTGGCGGGTCAAACGTTTGCGCCTCACCATCAATCGTTACAGCGACTGGATCTGGATTTTTCACTTGAGAATACTTTACATAGTTATCGGTAATCGATGCAGTTAGCGTATCTCCATTCCATTTTGTTTCTGCGTTAAGTGCGTTCGCGATGAAACGTAGCGGCACCATCGTTCTACCCTCGATAATCTGCGGTGCTGTATCAAATGTCACGGTTGATGTGCCTTGAGATGAGACAACAGTAGCTGTTTTTGATCCAATTTTAAACGTTACAGTTCGATCCCAGCGTGTTGCTTTAATAACTCCTGTTGAAGCATTATAGTTCACGGTTGTTTCAAGCTTCTCAAATACTCCTCGCACTGGTACGAACGTGCGGTTATCTTTCATAAATGGATTTTCATCATAAGTAAACAGCTTTCCATTAATGTACACCGTTACTTTTTGATCAGGTTCATAACGCGGACTCTTTAAATAAAGCTTATATCCCTCTTGCGCAACGTATAATCCTACATATTTATTCTGAGACCAGATCGTATTGTACTCTGAAACAGGTACATGCGTATTTCCTGCATAATTTCCAAGTTCCGGTGTAAATCCAGGCCGCTTGTAATTAATGATAAACCAATCTGTATATCCTCCACCTGAAGGATTCGTGCCTGGATAGATCAAATCATATCCTGTCATGTTTCCGATGGCAGATGCATAAACGTGGTCACGTTCTTTCCAGCTGCCTGTCTGATGAAAATTCCAATACAATATTTCACCACTCGTATGATACGCAACGGCCATTTCAGGGTCGATCTGCTTCGTAAAGTTTACGATGGCTCTCGATTCTGCTTGATTGACTGGTGCCGTTCCTTTGTGATTACTCCAAGACGGCTGTGGCTTATTGTTCTTGATGTTTGCCCAATCTGCTTGATATTGGCGGTTCAAATCAACACCACGAGCATTCGCTTTCCATCTTTTAAAATCTGTGCTTCCTTCATTCATGTTGATCAATTTGAAACGATCAGCACTAGGGAACTTTGTTAGACCATATTGCTGTAAAGTAACACCGTCAGGGTTCACCATAGGTACGAACCACATGGTTGTTTTGTTTAGGATGTCACGTACATTATACTTTCCAATGTAATCCCCATTCGTATAAGCACTCGCATACTCATCGATCATATCCATTGAAAGATTTGTCGATATCCATTCACGAGCATGATGAGATCCGTTGACAAAAACTTTTGCGTTGCCTTTACCTAGTTTAATGGCATAGATCGGTCTATTGTATTCACTTCGCCCGATCTCTTTATAGCTGATCAAACCAGGATAGTGAGCAGCGAGCTCTTTCATATCTGTAATCATTTCATCGTATGTATAAAACTGGTTCCCATTCACCAGGTCATGTGCGGCTTCTGCTTTTTGGTCTCCCGTAAAACCAAACACAGAAAACATCGAGAACACCATACATAAAGCTATGAAACTATGAAGTTTTCTTTTCCCCAAAACTTTCTCCCCTTCCAAAATTAAGTTGCCTCTATTAGCCTATAAGTATTACATTTTGTAGTCAATGTAAAATAGTCTTATCTTTTGTCATGTTATCGTTAAAAAACATCTAATATTTTACTGAAATCCAGATTTTTCATAAAAATACAAAAACCTGCCCAATGAATGGACAGGTCTTTGTTAGGATGTGTTACTTAGTAACCTTATTATCGGCTATATTTACATAACGTTTAATGTTTTATTATGATTATTTATTTTTATTCATATAACGATCTAGCATAACAGAAAACTCAGCACGTATAATTGGATTCTTTGGGCGGAATGTACCATCTTCGTACCCGCCAGCAATTCCGTTTGCCAAGATTTTTTGAATGGCGTCATATGCCCAATATCCAGGTTTAACATCTGTGAAAGATTTGGTCGTCGTACCTTCGAGCTGATAGGCTCTTTCAATAATAGCTGCCATCTCGCTACGTGTTAATGTTCCGTTTGGTCTGAACGTATTGTCTGGGTACCCTGTGATTGCTCCAATCTTTGCTATGGCTGCAACAGTCGCATATCCATACGTATCAGGAGTAACATCACTGAAACCTGGATCTGTTATGTTCTTTGTATCTAATTCCATATGTTTCGCAATCATTGTAGCAGCCTGTAAACGAGTAATATTGTCTTTTGGCCCAAACTGCCCATTTTGATAACCGTTGATAATCGATTTGCTCGTAAGTCTAAGGATCGAATCAACTGCCCATGGCGTCTTATATAGATCGGTAAACACAGGCTCTTTATAAGACTCGTCATAGATTGCTTTCAGGTTCTCAAAATAGATTGTGCCTTTATTATGTTTGGCCGCGTCAGTTTGGGCAAAATAGATCTGTTTGAACTTGATTGGGAAAGCAAGGTTAGCATTTAGCTTTACTTGTTTATACCCCCAACCGTTCCACGTCATGCCGCTTTGATCTGTAAAATCTACCTTTTGCGTTTGTCCCTTAGCATCGATCACTTCACCGCGCAGCCAGTGCGGCGACCCGTCGTTATGCACCCAAACACCAAGGGCTAACGGCTTTCCTTTTATCGGGATAGCTTGAGCAGTTCCTAAGTATGCCGCAGCCGTTCCACCCCCGCTATTCGTGAAATCGTAATTTACTTTAGCAGCCGTTCCCTCTCTTGCATAATACGTATCTGATGAAAGGGTTACGTCAGCACGTGCTCCTGATGCTTTCCAATGGCTTAGAGAATTGAAAGGATCAACTGGTAAGAACGTAGTGCCCGCTGGTACAGAGTCTGTAACTTCTACTGGAATTCGTGCTGAAGCATTGCCATAGCTTGCTACAATCGTTCCCGTTCCTTCTTTTTTGGCATAAAAAACGTTCCCTTGCATCGTCCCAACGTCACCTTCAACTGTCCATGTAAGCTGAGACGCTGATAGATTCAAAGGATTATAATTTTCATCTAATGCATATCGCAAAGGTACCGGTGCACTCATTCCCACCTCTAATGAAGGTGCCGCGCCCAATACTAGCATGTTTGCTGTTCCAGCAGTTGCTGTGTTCACGATTTCTAAAATGGATGAAACCGTACGTTCTTGGCCATCCGACGGCACATTCATTAATGTTGGTTCAGTTGCACCATATGGACGGGCAACGATTGCAGAAGATCCTCCACCATCTAAGTTCATTGCAAAATCTGCACCTAATGAGATCATATAGTTAGCCATGGCTGATAGAGAGGAACCTTTACTTGTAGATGTTGCTTTATCATTCACTACAAAAAATAGTTTTTTCGTGTCCTGATCATATCCGACAACCGTACGCGCATTAGGGCCATAAGCAAAATAGTCCTTGGTCGACATGGAGATTTCTACTTTTCCGTTTCGAACAAGCATAGGACCACTGCCTAGGATAAATTTAGCATCCTGCCATTTTGATTCGATGTTAGCAGAAACCGATACGGTGTCTCCAACTTTTACGCCTTTTAACTGGTCCGATAAACTGCCGCCAGCAAACGAAACTACCATTCCACCCTCTGGTATGGAATGACTTGCCGTTTGTCCAAGTCTCGAGATCGCAGAGACTGTTCCTGTGATGGTGTCGCCGAATCCAATCTGTTTTGGATTTTTTGATGCATTAGTGATAACGATCTCTGTTCCCCATTGGTTCGTACCCGTCGTAGCCAATTTATTGTTCTTGTTATAAAGAATTCCTTTTTCAGCTTCACGAATATTATTCATACTATAAATAGGAAGCGTTTTTCCTGCAAAATGAAAGGCTAAGCTTGGACGGGTGTAATCAATGATTGGCTCACCGTTCGCACCGATTCCAAATCCTACTGCGACATTCATCGGTGAAGTATCGTCACCCGTTACAACACCGTAGTTAATAATTTGGTTGTTTTGTGATAGAACACCTGTTGGCTGGTAGCCGTAATCAGCATCACCAGACCCCGTTCTCATAAAAAAAGAGGCATTTACCGCTCCAACTACATAATGTCCCGCACGGTTATCCAACTTAGCTCGTTTGGAAACTGTCATTAAGCTGCTGATTGGATTCGGTACCCCAATCTTCACTTCTGTATTTGAATCTTGTTCCCATTTTGTTTCTAACATATATATATCTTGTGGATTACCACTGTTATATCGAATCTTTTTATAAGTGGCAGCTTTTGAAAGCTTATACTCACTTATCGTTTTGCCGTTATCAAAATCGGATGCATCGATAGGAATCGCCCCTATTATCGCTTGTACTGTTAAAAGCAGACCTAATAAAGCCCCTGTTTGTTTCTTAAAATTCTTCCCCCGCATTACCTTTTCCCCCATACTTTAATGAAAATTTTTCCAACCCTACTCTATTTTATAATAGAATCCATAGATTGCAAGATTATGTCAAAATATAGTGAAAAAGCACTAAAATTGTTTTGTTAGTAAAATATAAGAAGATATTGAAAGTAATTCCTAACGCTTCATATTCTAGATTCCTATTCATATATTGAATAAAATCTCTCTATTTAAGAAGGAAAGGATCAGGGGATAATGAAGATTAAATTTCTTACACTCGTAATGTTAGGAGTTGCGCTATTTTCTTTTTCAATCGTTAAACCAGTACAAGCTGATCACAGCCACTCTATCATTTTTGTTGCACATAATGACCAAATCCTTTTTAACTTGAAGCCGGCACCAAGAGTGATAAACGGCACCACCTATTTACCAGTGAGGTCGTTCAGCACACATCTAGGATTCAAGGTTAGTTGGGATGCTGCAACAGGGAAAGCAACTCTTACGAAACACAGCAAGGTTATCATTTTAGACACGAAAGCCCAAAAACTTCTGAATGGTAAGACTTCTACGCCTTTTTCATATGTAACGGTAAATAATAGCCTACTTGTTCCTTACAGACAAATTAGCGAAGCGTTTGACTATAACGTTTCTTATTCCATAAAGGGTCCGATCGCTCGTGTATCCGACTCAACCGCTAAACTTACACTGGATCAACTTTATGTTACCAACAAAACAGAAATAGAGATATATCGAAAAGCGCACACCCCTCCACCTCCAAGTGCTAATCCTATACCTGCCAAAAGAGCGTTCCTAACATTTGACGATGGTCCAAATAAACATACAACGGGTATATTAGATTTCTTAAAAACAAACAATTTGAAAGCAACCTTTTTTGTACTAAAACCGAATGCTGAAAACAACCCTAAACTTATTAAACGAATGTTTAACGAAGGGCACACCATCGCGTGTCATGGCGTTACGCATGATAAAAACAAATTCTACAGTTCTCCTTCTGCTGCGGTCAATGAAATGAAAGCATGTTTTGATTCTGTCAAAAAGATCACAGGAAACGCTCCTTCCAATGTTATACGGACTCCTTATGGCAGTAAGCCATATATGACAGACACCTTTAGAAAAGCGATGGAGAATGCAGAATTTAAGATGTGGGATTGGAATGTAGATAGTTTAGACTGGAAAAACAACAGCGCAGCGAAAACAACTTCGAATACGAACGAACAGATTAATGAGGTTATTAAATCAGGTTCTGCCCCTCTCGTTCTTTTTCATGATCGGGAAGATACGGTTACAATTTTGAAATCGATAGCTGCAAATCTGAAAAGCAAGAGGTACACATCTGTCCCACTCTCCTCCTCTATTCAGCCTTATAACTTTTGGAATAAGTATGTATTGAAATAAAACAAGCTGAACTCCTAAATTAGGGGTTCAGCTTAACTTCTTACTTTCGGTAGGATCCATAAAAGATATAATAAAGTGCAAAACGATATTGCTCCCGTTTTGGATTATACGTAACACCTGAAAGGACTACTGGCTTTTCCTCGTTAAATCTTGGATTCCACGCAGCATACAAATCTTCAGAATAACCATCTTCTTCAGCTTCCCATTTATCATCCATTTCAGTTGCCTCGCCATGAAGAGCTTCAAGTTGCTGAATTAATTCCTGATATTTTTGTGTAGCCTCTTCTTTCGTCATTGTTTCAGAAGTGTAATGATATTCAATACTTTGAAGAGAACGATCCTTCGGAGAAAACCCGTAACCTGTTTTTCCTTCAGGTCCTAACACGTTTTCACCTTGATAGCTAAGGTATGGATAAGTCTCCCCGCCTAATTCTCCTTTTTCAATCGAACGAACTGATGTGTCGTCCATTCCAAGTGAAATGTCTCCGATAGTTTTAATTGGCTTTGATGGCAACTTCTGAAAAAAACCGCTTGATTTAATATCTGCATGCTTCATGGAGAAGTATGTTTTCCAGTCTTGAGCTCCTGACGCTCTTTCGAAAAATTCAACAGAGTCATCTGAATCTCGTTCAGTTGACAATCCAATTAATTCACCATTGTAATTAAAGAGAGGTGTTCCAAAAAATGAATTTGTAAATCTGGTATTTGTATAGAATTTGCTTACAATCAAATCTGAAAAATCTTTAATCTCAATTTCCACCGCATCTGTTGCAGAAAGTGATATAGCCTTCTCACCTGCTTTAAATTCATCTGAAAGGTTCACGGGTTCTACATCTATTGGAGAAGAAACCTTTAAAAGCGCCAAGTTTTTATCCTTATCCAATTCGACTACGCCATCTACCGTAACCTCTTTGCCGTTGCTCATTCCAACTACCGCACCCTGTGCTTCGCGTACCGCTGATTCTGTTGTTAACACTAAGCTCGGACTAACGAAGACACCGGCTCCACGGTATTTGTAGCGTTGACCGTTTTTTATCTTATGAATCGTAACAACTTTTTCTTTATTCTCATTTATTAGCTCTGTGAACGCTTTGCTTGAGATATGTGCACTTCGCGTTTTTGAGTTATATGAAACAGAAGTCCCAAAGGCTTCCCCTACAAAACGTAATGGCACAATTGTACGTTTTTTCTCCACTTGAGCTGGAACATCAAGAGACTTTTTCATACCATTTATGTACGCCGTTTTAGACCCAATTGTTAATGAAACAGTTGTATTTTCACCTTTTATACTGACGGTCTTGCTCGCTGAATTATAATTAACCTTTGCTCCTAAATCTTCGGAAATACCACGAATAGGAACGAGAGTCCGTCCACTTTTCACAACTGCAGGCTGGTCATAAGTTTGCTTCGCGCCGTTCACGTAAACGGGAATGGCTGTACTTGCGTCAACAGTGGACAAAGGTGTTAAAGCAAGTGCTACCCCTACACCTAGCCCTAATGCTGTTTGTTTGAAATTCATTCATTTTATCCCCCTTAATTTCTATTTCAGAAAAATTATACCATTTTAAACTATTATTTTGCGGCATAAATGGAAAATTTTTAAAATAATTCTAAAATAAAGAAAAACACCCATTTCAGTCTGAGTGTTCTTCCTTTACTTCATCTTTATTTGCGTTTCACTCTATTGGTTTGGGCTTTAAGACGTTTAGATGAACGTGATAATTTATCGACGTTCTTTCCTAATCCTTTTAAAGTCTCTGACAATTGATCAAGTTCTTTCAACAAATCATGCAAATACATGGTCACCTCCATAACTACATGTATTGACGAAATTAAAAGTCAAAATTCAAATAGTCATTATAAAAATCTGCCGTGGCGATCTTCCATTCACCATCGCGTCTTATTAAATAGAAATAACCCGATTTATCTTCCGTATATGGTTCCTCTTCCCATTCACCCGTCTCAGGATCCCTGAAGTAAATGTCACTCATATAATGAGGTACATCAACCACGATAAATCGCGTAGTTTGATAGACAATATTGATTTCAGGCCCTGATACTTCAATTGCAGCATCTTCACCTTCAGCAAACATAGACTCAAAGATTTGACCATTAAGTTTTTCGTACTCATGCGCTAACCCGTAACGCTTGGAATCATTGATTTGAAACACTCGAGGCATATCTTTCTCGTTGATGGCATCGATTGTCTCCACTTCCGACTCAAAAAGTTGATCTACTGTACCACTAGCTTCAAAAATATCAGCGCTTTCCTTCCAAAGTGCTCGCTTTAGCATGACTGCTGCCTCAGCACGCTTTGCGTTTTGATTCGGTGATACCGTTGTTGCCGTTGTTCCTCTTACGATGTCTAATGCACTGACTTTACGAATGTGTTCGTATGCCCAATGATCAGGTTTTACATCTGAAAATTCTTTAGGTGTTCCCGTCTCAAAGGCAACTGTCGGATCAAATGCTCTCGCCACTATAGCCGCGATCTCAGCACGCGTAATATTCATGTTTGGCTTAAATTCAGTTTCTGTTTTTCCAGAGATAATTCCTAGTGCACTAGCAATTCTAATCTCTTCTTTTGCCCAGTGATTTCCTACATCGGTAAACGTCTTTCCAGGTTGATCTGTTTTCAGTTCCAGTGCTCGAACAACCAAAGACGTAAACTGCGCTCGTGTGATCAAGGCGTCAGGCTGCAGATATAATAGACCATCGCCGCCTCTTATTCCTTTAATCACGTCCGTCTGCTGCATGAGTGTCATATCTTCTTCAGCCCAATGCCCTGCAATATCTTCAGCAAAATATTTATAGTACGGATCAGCAAACTCGGATTCCTCCGCATTTGCAACTTGTGTGAACGGTGAAGCCAACAAAGCCACAGCTAAAAAACCACCAATAATCTTTTTCATCCCATTATCCCCTTACAACCATATTTAATTATTACAGGAAAATTTTATATAGTTTGTTATGTATTGTCTTGCATCTAATTTACTATTTATTGTAATAGAAAGACGTTGAATAATAGTTTATTAGGAGCATATTTGCTAGACAGAACGATCCTGTTCTATTTTAACAATAAAAAAGATTGGCCCATAAATGACATTCTATATGTCCTTATGAGCCAACCTCTTTAATCAATCATTCTTAATCTTCCCATTCTTCTTCCCAATCTTCATATAGGAACCATTTAAGGTTATCGTTTGTGTACACTTTCCATGTGCCGTTACGCTTCACTAGCAAGTATTCACCTGATAACTCTTCTGTATCTGATTCCTCAATAATTACGCCAGTTTCTTCGCCTGTTTCTTCATCAACTTCTGGGTACGTATAAGTATTTTCAACGATAAGGTTTTCAACATTTACCTTTGCAAAACGGGTAGAAGATGCTGTGACAGTAAGTGTTGGATCACTGATGATTTTGTATTCATCTTTATATTCTTTCATATACTCATCTTCAAACATCCAACGCGCCATCTCAATGTTTTCTGCAGTCATCGCATGCGCCATACCAAAGTGGTTCTGGTCGTTTAATTCAACAAGTGCTTCAATATCGCGGTTGTTATACGCTTCGTATGCAGCTTCTTCATTCTCTAAAATCATTGTTGTAAGGTCAGCAGAATTAGGTTTTCCTACCTCTTCTTTCCCAAGTGCACGGTGAATCATTACAGCTGCTTCAGCACGTTTTGCACTCTTATCTGGAGATACGGTAGTTTTTGACGTTCCGCTAACGATTCCCACTTTTGTTGCCTCACGAATTTCATCGTAAGCCCAATGTTTATTTGTTAGATCTGTAAAGTTAATTGCCGTTCCTTTTGCAAAATCAACGGTAGGATCGAAAGCTCGAACAACGATTGCAGCTATTTCTGCACGAGTAATTTTTCCTTTTGGATCAAATGTTGTTGCTGTCTTACCATTTACGATACCTAATGCGCTTGCTGTATTAATGTCATTTTGTGCCCAATGACCTGCAGTATCTGTAAAGTTAACCCCTTGTTTCGTTGTTTCAAGTTCAAGTGCACGAACAACCATTGCCACGAACTCTGCACGTGTTACCGTGTTCTCTGGTCGTAGATACAAATATATTTCATCTCTTTTACGGTCTTCGATTTGCTCACCGCGAATGATATCTGATTGAAGAAGATCCAGCATCTGTTCTTCTGCCCAGTGTTCCCATGTATCATCTGGATAATAGAAATCAATCGGATTCTTAAATTCTTCTGCTTTTACTGGTGTTACGAATGTTCCCGCAATAATTGCGGCGCTTAATAATCCCCCGACAAACTTTTTCAAAAAGTTCCCCTCACTTCAAAATATTATACATTACGGAAAAATTTTATAATTATTTCGCATTTTTGTCCTATGCCATTCGGACTATTTATTATGGTATTACAAAAATATTTTTCATGAAAAATCTTTAATACAGAGGCATATCTAATAAAGATTCACTTTGTTAATAAAATAAAATGAGAGATGTTGCGGGCAGTAGGTCTAAAGTAATGAAATAACTCTTTTAATAAAGCGTAATTAAAACAAGGGCTCTTTCCGCAAATAAAACACAGAAAAAACCGAACGCACAATACGTTCGATTTTTGTGTTTACACTTATTCTTTTTTCATTAATCTTTCTAACTCATTACTAAAAATAACTTTATCTGATATATTCAATTCTTTTCTTGCCTGGTCGTAAGCGGGTTTACATAAGGTGATATCTGTAATCTTGCCGGTTTTTCCATCGAAACACGTTCCTTTGTCAAAGAAACCATCTACAGATGACTTGTACGTAAATTCTCCATTCGTAAAGGATAAGTCACGTTGAACAACTAGCTGGTTCTTGTCCTCTAACATGTTTCCGCCCATCATGTAGCGATCCTTGAACGGAATGCCGAGTGCATGCAGAATTGTTGGTGCTAGATCAAGCTGTCCACCAGTTCTTTCATATATTCCTTTACCTTCGTCATTTGGCAAGTGGATCACGAGTGGCACTTCATGAAATGTTTTTTCGATATTGTATGGCGTATTATCTTCACCAGCAATCTTCATCATAGCGTCATTATTATCTACACCATAATCATGATCACCGTAAAGTAAGAGAACGGTGTCATCCCACAGATTTTCCTTTTGAAGACGATCCACGAGCATACCAACCGCTTCATCCACGTAATGTACGGAATGCAGATAATCCCCAACAATAGATCCTTCGTATTCTCCTACGTCGAGTGTTCGGAATTTAGACTGTATATTATACGGATGATGACTCGTGAGTGCGACCATGAACCCGTAGAACGGCTTCTTCATCTTCATCAGCTCGTCGACCGACTGTTGCATGAACGGCTTGTCTCCAAGTGTCCAACCAGCGATCTCACCATCTTTAAAATCACCTTCACCAAAGAAATGGTCAAAACCATAGTTATCATACATGATATAACGATTCCAGAAGCTTTTTTTGTAAGCATGAAAAGCTGCTGTTTCATAACCGTTCTGCTTCAAAATCCCCGGTAATGAATCATACGTGTTGCTTGGATAACGAACATAGACTGATCCTGAGTAAAGTGGGTGCAAAGATGCATTAGCTAAAAACTCAGCATCAGATGTACGGCCTTGTCCTGTTTGCAGTGAGAAATTCGGAAAGTACATGCTGTCATTGATAAGTTTATTGATGTTCGGTGTGATCTCTTCACCGTTAATCTTCTGGTTGATCACAAAGTTTTGAAAAGCCTCTAACTGAATCATAATTACATTTTTGTCTTTAGCCACACCGAACAGGGGCGTTTCTTTATTCATTTCACTTTGGTGATCTCCAAACCAATTTTCAATCTCCTTGGATTCTTTTGCAGATATTTTTTTCTGTTGGAATACAGATTCGTTTACATATCGGTATATATCAAAACCATGAAATCCAAGAAGTCCCGTTTGACTATATAGGGCCATGTTGTACCAGTTGCTTGAGAAAAGAGCTGAACCATACTTTTTCGTGTACTCGTTAATCGGACTCGTAATAAACAGATATCCGATGATTAATGTCGCTAGTCCGAGCGCTCCTCGCGTTACGGCACGGGCTTTTAAGTCGCCGTTTCCTCGTTTGATAACAAGAATCACGAGCGGAATCAGTACAAGAAGATCGATGACAAAAACAAGATCTTTCATCTGGAACAAATCTAGTATACTACCAGAAATAGCACCAACCTGGTTGGCTTGTGACAACACAGTCATTGATAACAGGTCATTAAAATATCTATAGTAGATAAGGTCTCCTACAATGATGAAGGTCAGAACCACATTAAGGATGAGTAGACTGATCCACCGTTTGCTTTGCTTTAAGAAAAGCGTCCAAAAGGAAAGAACCAGAAGTGCTCCTATACTGATTAACGTTAAACCTGCATAAAAACCAGTGATTGACCCCTCATTGAATAATTTAATAATTGATGCTTTTAAGAAGAAAGGTAAACCATTTTGTGCAAAAACTGTATTTGAAAACGCGGCAAATAGATAGAGTTTAAGAAAAATTGAGATGATGAAGCTACCGTAGAAAAAAAAGTCCCATCCCCAATGTCTGAATCCTTGTCGAATCATGTGCATGAATCCCCTTTCATTTCCTTATAATTTTACATTTTTATCAAAAAAAGGGCAAACTCACTAGAGTGTTCACTTCTATTCACATCAAAATATTTTACAAAATATGTTTATTATTGTATAAAAAAGGAATATATACAATGATACTAGATTAGGAGGAGAAACATGAAAAAAATTTGGGTTGTTCTTTTATCTGCTGTATTTGTTCTAACTTTATTTACTGCACCAAAAGCGTCAGCTGCAGCAAACTTTGTAGACGCACAATTTTATGTGGATACGTATTCTAATTCCAAGAATGGTTTGCAAGGTTTTATTATTAACCGAGGAAATCGTACACTAACCATTAACTCTATTAATGTTTCGCTTTATGATGCTAACAACAATACGATGTTAGCAAAGACTTATAACTTCCCGTCTATTAAACTAACTTCCGGACAATATCATAAATTTTCTTTAAACGCACCTCATCTGATTGACCGACAACAGGAAATGACAAGATATGAAAGTTACATTCAATATGAATACAGTCTTACACCAACACATAAATCTGGTACATACGTCTATGTAAATGGAAAGAAATTATCTCCAGATGTTCCACCTGCCAACGTGAACGGAAGAGTACTTGTTCCTTTACGAAGCATATTTGAAGCGCTTGGTGCATCAGTTAACTGGGATAGTAAAACAAACACCATTACCGCTTATAAGAAAGATATAGGAATCAAGCTTACTCATAAAATTGGACAGAAATACATGATCGTAAACGGAGAAAAAGTAGCGATCGATGTTAGCTCACAGGTTGTGAAAGGTCGAACGATGGTTCCTGTACGTGCCATCTCCAATGCGTTCGGAGTGAATGTAGAATATGTACAGCAGGATAAAGTAAAATACATTACCGTCTTGGACATATACGGATTATCTGAAAAGTAAACAGAAAAAATGCAGCTCCAACTTGGGAGCTGCATTTTCTTATTAGTTAATCTTCATCTTTAATGAATATGGTGTTAAGGAAGCGTTACCGAATACGTCAGTTACTTTAATGAAGTATTTTCCTGCTTTGATGTTGTAGTTTAATACTTCAGCATCTCCAAGTCCGTACGTATCAGAAGTTGCGACAAGCTTTCCTTTGCTGTCGTACAAGCTGATCACACCATCAACCTGTTCGTTAGCAAACGTAATTTGTCCTGAGTGTGGTGCACTGAAGCTAAACGAATACCAATCAGCATCTCCACCAGTCACTCCAGCGTTCAAGTTACCTTGATTCGCCCAAGTCGTTTTAGATGCCCACTTTAAAGCGATTGGTTTAGACGGGATGTTATTCTTCACAACAGAAGCAGCATCTTCATCTTTCGTGTTAGCAGGTTTTACAGTGAGTTCGTACTCGTTCAAGTTTGGAACTGGGAAATCCCAAAGCCATTGATCAGCGATTACAAAATACCCATTCCCTGCTTTCGCTTTAAATGATCCTTGCTCAGGTTCGTTGTCCCATCCTCTATCATACACACGTGCAGAATCAAATTCTTCCGGGTCTAAGATTCGGTTACCGTTCTTGTCTTCAAGAATAGCAATCAAACCATCGATTGGTTTAAGAAGATCTTTTGAATACTTTTGTTGCATTTCTTTTGTTGGCGGGATTGTTTTATAATGAACACCGTAAATGCCGCTTGTTTTGGCTTTAACATAATAAGCGTCAAAATCGCCGTTCATTGCATAGTTACCGCGTACTGTTTCTGCAGCCATGTCTTTCACTGGCGTGTTCTCAATATCATTGTTTGGCTCATGCTTGTCTTCTGGGTTCTCAACAACCACTTTAGAAGTGAAGCTATACTTATCAAAACTCGGCTGGTAGTTCGGATGCATGACACGAATATAATACTCTCCACCAGATTGAAGACCTGCAGTGAACTTCTCTTTTGTTTCTATATCCATCATGCCATACGTGATATTCGTAGCTACTGTCATAAGCGTCGAATAGCCCTCTTCTATTTCCACCATCTTCATGATTTCCATAGCAGGTACAGCTTCAGAGTTGCTTAAATCAAATTCAAGAATTGCACTCTCTTCTACCTCAAGCTTGTAGAGGTCCTCATCACCTGCGAACTGGAAGGATCCTTCTGCGCCTGCTTCAGGATTGTAAGGAAGTGCCGCTTCACGAATTTGATCCATGATCGCTTGTTCTTCTTCCATCCAGTCTTCTTCGCCATTCATGGAATCATGGTGGTTCTTTTTGTAATCGTTACGTTTCGTGATGAACTCTTCGAAGTCCATGTCGCCTTCGTTATACTCTTCTTCTAAATGTTCACCCATCGGGAAACCATCTTCGTCTTCTTCTAGACCTTTTGCATCAATTTTTAGTGAATAAGGAATGTGTGACGAAGGATATTCACTTGCGAAACCATCTTCCAATAGACTCATCGGGAAGAAGAATCCTGGTGTATGATTATCAAGCTCCACCACATACTCCATACCAGGCATCGCTTCAAAAGTAAGAACTTCACCTTCACCCGTTGGCTTCATATTAATGATATCCATCTCTTCTTCCATGAATGGCATATCTTCTTCTGGCATATCCTCTGGCATTTCTTCTTCTGGCATCGGCTCGATCACTTTTAAACTAAGAGTAGAGTCAATTCCAGGAATCCCGCCAACTTCAACTTTTACGATTTGTGGTTCTTCTGTTTTAAATGTATAAAAATCAGAATCTCCATCTTGTCCAGTAAACGTCCAGTCTCCTTCCCCTTCAGATACAAATGGGAATGATTCAACCGCTACAGGATTTTCTCGCGTATTCGTATCTTCTAGTAAACTATCATATTTTTCTAGCGACAGCTTATACGCAGATTTTCCGTCTTTGTTATAGTTTCCATTAACATCGCTCACACCAATTACTAACGTTCCGTCTTCAGGAACTTCATAAAGGTATCCTTCTGACTTGCCTTCAAGGGTTTTGTTTACTTCTTTTTGAAGTGGCTTGATCCCTTTGCCTACCATATAATACGTCAATTTGTAATCATATTCAGCTGAACCTTCTAGGACTGTTTGTAGAAGTTCTCCTTTTTTGACTGGAAGCTGAATGAAATTTTCTTCATAAGCAACTTTAATCGTACCTTCTTTTACTGTTTTTCCATCAACGGTCACTTTTTCAGCTGCTTTAAGTAAACTTGTTTTGCTTTTCGGTACATAAACGGAGCTTGGAATCTTGGATGCGTCAAAAGATAAAGCTTTTACCGGATCCACCAAACCGTTCGCATATTTTGTATCGTACCCTTTATCACCAAGGTCTTTACCTGTTTGCTCTAGAATGTATTCAACTTCTCTTGGACTCAGGTTCGGATTTTTTGATAATAAAAGAGAAGCTACACCAGCTACGACTGGAGATGCCATCGATGTTCCACTTAGCTTCATAAAAGAAGACTTCTTCTCAAAATGATAAAGCGGTGCGTACACATCTTCACCTGGTGCTACTACGTCCACGGATGGTCCGTATGTAGAATAGCTAGATAATAGGTTGTCTTTGTTTGTAGAACCTACTGAAATTACTCCTTCGAACGCCGCAGGATAACTGTTAAGATTCATTCCTTCGTTTCCAGCTGCAGCAACAACCGTAATATCAGCAGCGATCGCTTTGGCAACCGCATCCTTGATCAACGGTGATGGGAAGATGCTACCTAAGCTCATGTTGATGACTTTTGCTTTATTTTCAATCGCGTACATGATTGCATCAGCAATTACATAATCGGAAGCACCGCCTGCACGGTCAAAAACGTCGATCGGTAAGATCTCTACATTCGGGTTAACCCCGTAACCACCAATGCCGTTTCCTTTTTCAGAAGCGATAATTCCAGCAACGTGAGTACCGTGGCTATCAGGGGCTCCTTGATTCATTGGGTTTACTGCATTGTATGAAGGTAATAATTTATTTTTTAATTCTGGGTGCTTCGAGTCGATCCCCGTATCAATGACGGCAACACGAACTTTATTTTTTCCAGCCATCTGCTGAGCTTTGTCTATATTTAATAGAGACATATGGTATTGCTGATCGATCTTCGGATCAGTCGTTCCAAGCTTTACGTAATTCGCACTTGGAGAAACGATGTCTACCTTACCATTTTTCCCATAAGCTTTCATAACGCTTTCCATCTTCTTGCCCTTGTTAATCTTAACTACATCATAACCAAGAGAAGTAATTCTACGCTGAAGCGTAGCTCCCGCTTTTTTATGATCTGCCGTTGTAAGCTTTTTGTTGTATTTAACAACTAGCACAGAATCACTGATCTGATCTTTTTGTTTAGATAAATTGTACGGGTTCTCCTTCACTCGATTGCCTGGCTTGAATAATTCAGAGACTGGAATGGAACTCTTTTCTGCAGAGTATTGGTCCGTCTCGGCAAAAACCGGCGCAAAGCTTGTCCCTATCAAACTAACAGACAGTCCGAATGACGCCAGCGTTTTATGCCACTTGTTCATACGTTCAACCCCTCATAAAATAGTAATTTTTTGAAGCACCTTCGTAATCTAGTATAACAAATTTTCGAATTATTTTACAAATTTTTACAAAAGTATATTACTATTATTTTATGAGGAAACCTTTGGTCCTATCTTCATGAAAGATAGAGTAGTAATTCTATTCTTCATACATATGTTCAAATGAAATGTACATTTTTACAGCGGCATCCATACCATAATTGCCATAATCGAATATGTATAAAAATGTTGCTGGAATATCAACTTCATCTCCATACCATAACGCCCCTAATGCAGGGTCTCCCTCATCGTCCGTCCAATCCATATCATAAACATCCGCATATCCATATGAATCTTCTAAATCTAAAGTAATATCCGTAAACAACTGTTCGGCATCAGAACGGTTAAAAAGATAAGCGTCAATAAAGGAAACATCTAAGCCTATTAACTTACCATTCTCGAAAACATACTCTGCTGTTACTTCATAGCCAATATAATTAATATCACTGTATGTTAGGCGATCCGCGGTTTCGTCTATAAGCGTTCCAATTTCAATGTCCTTTACTTCAGCTTTTGTCATCCCTAGTGAAACACCACTGATTAACGTTGGCCCAAATGGATTCCATTCCATCACAGGTAGCTTGGAATGATCCATAGAAAAGTATGATTTCCATTGATTGGCTTCCTCAATAGCTACAGAGAAATTGATATCTGCGTTACTCCCATCTATCCCACTGCTAGTGATACCTACGAGTTCACCTTGCATGTTGAAGAGGCCACCTCCTGAACTTCCATGGTCTGTAGATGCCGTATTTTGTATGACTCGAACACCATCTAATTCATAGAGATTACTAACAATCCCATCAGATACTGTATTTTGAAAGCCAAGCGGACTACCGATGGCAACAACTTTTTCACCTTTTTCTAGTTTAGAAGAGGCTCCAATTGAAACAGGATTAATATTTACGGGTCTACTTAACTTTAATAAAGCTAAATCTACTGCCTCATCATAAGCGACGATACCCTCAACCAATTCCATTGTATTTTTGTTTAAATAAACAGCCGCTTCTGTCATTTCATCTACAACATGAGCGTTTGTTAAAATTAGACCCTCACCTACAAATACACCGCTGCCTTGCCCTGTGTTCGTTTCAATCTTTACCACTTTCGAGTCGTTCATTCTGACAATTTCCGATATAGATAAATCACGAGATGGTTCTGGATCATTCCCACTTGTATCTTCATATGTAATATTTACGCGTTGTCTGACACCGTCCCACTTTACTTCAGCGTCAAATGCTTCAGAAACAAACCTTAATGGAACTACCGTACGGTTATTGATCATTTTAGCCGGAACATCGATATTGATTTTGAGGTTATTCACGTATGTCGTCTTTGACCCTATCGTTAGTAAGACTACTTTGTCACCTTTGGTTGCCGTGATTTTTCTCGTATTACTGTCCCATTTCACCTCTGCACCCAGTGACTCAAATATGCCTCGCAGCGGAACTAATGTACGTCCATTTTCCATTACAGGTGGTTGATCATACATTTGTTTTTCTCCGTTAATGTAAACAGAGATGGTAGCGGCTGACACATCGATAATACTTGATAACCCAATGGATATTACCAGCATCATACTAGCTAAATACTTGAATAGATTCTTCATCATATACCTTCCTCACTTCTCAATATATACATCTATTTTCTATCGGTATATTTTGGATAATATTTACAGACAGTTATTGTCTTATAAGAAATAGAAAACAACAAATGTATCGTACGGTGAGGTGTTGTGAATTTGTTTGAGCAAAAGCTAGCCATTCACTAATCAAAAGCGTTTTTTAACCGATAACACTAGTATAGTTTTTACCCGTATGAATCGTTATCCGTATACTGCAATTAAAACTAAATAATGGTACAACTGAAGAAATTCAGTGTCACAAAGCTCTAGGGGCTAAGGTTACTGTAACTATGCTCGCCAGCTGCCATTACCACACTCCAGGAGGAATTGGTATGAACAAAACACTATTGAAATTTATCACTGCAACGACTCTAGCATTTACAGCTGTTGCCGCAACAGGAACGACAGGCGTTCTAGCTGCAAAGAAAGAGCAGAAACCAGACTTAGATCTTGTCGATGTCGTCTATCAAGGGCACGCTCTTTCTACAGAAGGCGTTAATCTTGTAAAAGGCAATCTGATTATCTCTGTTGAATCCCTCGTGAATGCAAACGGTGGGACACTAACTATTGATAGATTGGAAAATAAATTGACAGTATCACGTGGTGACTTATCTTATTCCATGAGAATTCACCCTCGTTTCTTCCAGTTTGATAACGCTGGATCGCTTGTAGCGATTATTCCGGCAAAAGTTTATTCTGGAAATCAGATCAATTCATTAAAACAGCAGGTTGAGCGTAAGCTTGGCGTTGAACTACAATTTAATGAAGAAGAAAATACACTGTACATTAACTAGTCATCCGGGTAAAGCTATGTACAACAAAAAAGCTGCACACCTTTTAAAGGTTGCAGCTTTTTGTTATGACTATTCACTTCGTATGAACACATTCTTTGTTTCGTTATCCCATTTGACTGTAGCTCCAATAGATTCAGAGATAAAACGCAATGGGATCATCGTTCTACCATTAATGATTTTTGCTGAAACATCTATAGGTAAAAGCTTTCCGTTCTTGTATGCCTTGTTAGAATCTACGAATAGTTTTATGATGTCAGTGTCTTTTTTGATGATTACAGCTCGTGTTTTCTGATCCCAGCTCACATCAGCTCCTAAGTCCTTAAACACACCTCTCACATGCACAAGCGTTCTGCCCTTTATAATGACAAGGGGTTGATCAGACATTTGATAGATTCCATTCACAAAAATCGAATCTCTATGATGGTCGGTCACATCTGGATAAACTACTTTCCAAAACTCTTTCGCGATCGCCTCGTATCCTTTTAGGCCAGGATGGATGTCTGAAGAATTCGGAAGGTAGGTTTTTGCGTTTATAGCAATGGTATTTTTTGTTGGTACGAATGTGGCATTCTCTTTTTCGGTTGCGTTCTTAATGGTGTTATTTAGTTCATCTAATATAGGAAGAAACTGTTCCTGCTGGTCGGTCGGCAAGTAAGGATATGCGTTGTAATAACCCATGACATAGACTTTGGCATCGGGGTTGAGTATTTGGATTTCGTTTAAGATCTCTTCAATATTAGCGTTAACTCCAGTTAATACTTCGTTTAGAGCTTCAGGTTCAATTGACAAGCCATCGTCTGTTCGTTTCATCTTACGAAGCAGATCGTTCGCACCAGCATCTAAGGTGATCATGTCAGCTTTTGTGATGTTTCCTCGAATGCCGGTAACGTCGTTCGTGCCTTTTCTTACGTCATTTTGTATATCTTGGAGTACTTTTTGTGAGGTGTAGCCAGAAAAAGCGTATTGCTTTGAGAATGAGTGGAGGAAGCCGATCTCTTTTAGGTCCTCAGCCATCATGTCTGTGTAGCCCTTACCAATTTTAAAATACGGTGTTTGGCCAGCTGCTAGGGAATCTCCTAGGGCTAGGTAGGTTAGTTGTTTTGTGGTAGAAGCTGCGTTTGTGGAGTTAGGAAATATGAGTGTAATTATAAAGGCCAGACACATAAATAATGAAACTATTAGCTTTCTTTTAAATAACAATGATTTTATCCTCCTTTATCATTCTTGAACATAAATAGAACCACTGATAACTCATGTATATATTATACAAAATTTTCCGGTTTATATGTTGCTTGTTTGGATAACATTCTGTCGCTTTATCAATTGAAACTAACATAACATTGCCTTTAAGCTTCTACTGACTTTACAGTTCAATCTACATTTTGTAGCTTTTATATTACACAAAAAAGAAGCGTACTTCGATTATCAAATAAAAAGGACCCCTTGATTACCAAGGAATCCCCACTATTTTTAAGCTCATTACGAATGAAACATATATAATAAATTTCTTGCATTGAGAAATTATTAACATCTAAATCATGATATTATTTAATACTAATTAAATTGAAGTTCCTTTGAATCAATCCATCTAGCATAGCCCTCTTCAACAAGAATAGGAGCTACATATGAAGCAATGGCCCTTTTGGTAACATTTTCAAGTAACCATTCTCCTAAACTATCCGGGGCTGGATTGTTAAATGATCTACCAACTGCAACTTTTTGTGCCCGAAATTTTTTAATTAAAAGCTGACATTCCCTTTGTTCAATTATTTCTTTTCTTCCCGTTCCGAAATATAAAGTAATTCCTGTAGCAAAAGAACCCTCGTATCTAAAAATTCTTTTTCTAGGAATAGTCTGTAACTCTTTCATTATCAATATCACCTCATTAATCTTACATTCCATAATTCTATCTTGATTTCAGGTCATCAAGGGCTTCTTGTATAGTTTTGATCTTAGAGTGGCTTTCATAGTAAGCATCTAACATAGCTACAGCCTGTTTAGAATTGGAATAAGATAGATTTGATATTCTTTGTATAAAATCTCTTTTATCAATATCTAATGCAATGCTCCAATCGAGACCATCCGATAGGAGAGTGAGATCACCAATACCTAATTCTGAGTCATTAATATTCGGAATATATTCATTACTTTCCATTTCTTCAATTGCAACTGCATATCCTTCTTCATGACCTAGTTCAAATCCTTCTTCTTTCCCTTTTTCAAATCCCTCATTATATCCCTCTTCATGGCCAGATCCTTTATTTTCTTCCAATCCTTCGTCATAGCCCATCTCATAGCCTTCATCATATCCTTCTTGTTTACCTTCTTCGAATGCTGCATTAATTGCTTTATCAGAGCAACCTGTTTCTAAAAAGACAAGAAACAATAACAAAATTTAAACACTGTAATCCCCCAAGGTATTTAATTTTAGATATCCATTTATTAACATTGTAATATTTATAGTTTTAATTAGAAATAAAAATATTAAAAAAAGAGAGCTGTATGCTCTCACTTTAAAAACAATTGGGATTTAAGCTATTTCATTAATACAACAAAATCACCATTTTGGTTAAATTCGGTATAGTTAAGATGAAATTTCATTCTTTCAATTTATTTTACCTACTTGTAAATAAATATACCCATCTGCTTCGCTGAATAAGGCTTTTACTGTTCTTCTGTTTGCGGTAAATTGTTCAGGAATATCGTCAGCATTAAAATAATTCCACACGCGAGTCGCAACGTCTCCAAAGTACAAATTAAATAATTCCTTTGCTACAACAGGTATTCTATAGGCTTGTGGTAGTTGACCTCCAGCATACCCACCCTCCCGCAAATCCCAGTGTTACTTCAAGATTTCCACTTTCTTCGAAGACTATAATTGCTCGAGTTTTACCATATATACCGAAATAATGACCATTGCCATCAAACCCAAGTTCACTTTCAAGAGTTTCAAAGTTTGTTGCAGGATCTGGACTCCAAGCAGATTTCAATAATGGTGCTACCCATCCATCCGAATAAACCTTCCCTGTTTGTTCTTTCACTTCACCATCGAATGTGATTGACTTCCCATTCCATTTAACCTTGCAGCCAAGTGATTCACTAACAAATCGAAGAGGTACCATTGTACGGCCTTTAATCGCTTTTGCTGGTACATCTAAGCTATTCTTTTCTCCATTGATCGTAGCCTGTTTGCTGTTGAGCGGAAGAAGAATGGATGTATTCCCTCTCTTTGCTTTAACAGTAGATGTTTTAGCTTCCCATTCTACATTTGCTCCCATCACTTCAAAATATGTACGCATTGGTACTAGCACTCTATTATTCTCAATCACTAGATACTGGTCAAAATAGAGGGCTTGTCCGTTTATCTTTACGGTTATATTTTGTACTGCATGGACTGGTTCGTTTACTGTAAATACAGCAATTAACAAACTAATTCTAAATATAATTTTAATCAGGTGTTTCACATTATTAACCACTCTGTATTGAGTTTTCCGAAAAAATAGGAATGGTACTGATGCTAGATTTATTTAGTTTAGTAATTTTCAAAACGGAATGTGACTAGTTTAATACCATCTTTCGCTTGCTTAAATACAGCACTTATTTCGCCAGTTTGCCTCATTTCATTTCCTTCAATATCATAAAAAGCAAAATTATAGTACCTTCTATAATGTACATTTTCAGTTGTTCTAGTAAGATGTTCCGCTTCGATAGTAGTTACTTCTAATTTATTCAAATTTCCGTTTATTGGCTCGCTTGTATCTTGAATTAAATAATCGGAAAGTACATCAGGATGAAGTATTTGTTTTGCTTTTCGATTATATTCTTTAGGATCTATTTCTAAATATTGCGCTTCATATAACATAATTAACTGCAGGTAAATTGAAAATTCAACCTCATCAGTCTCTTTAAGTCCAATTGGATTAACAATACTATTTAAATCAGAATGAGTTCCATAATTTGCGATAGGCTGATTCTTTGTCATACTTTGATTGGCTGTATAAAATTTATTATTAACTTCTTTTTCATCCTCATAAAAATATAGAAAAGTTAATAAATTCTTTTCATCAAATTCTCTAAACGACGCTAACACATGCTGTTTGTATTTTCTTGGTGAACCGTCTCCATCTATAAACATAAAGGTAACATCTATTAATAGTTTAGATTCTTCAGATTTAATTCTTGAATTCTCAAAAGTAATATCACGGACATCTGTCAACTGATGATATTCAAATTCTTCTATATAATGAGGAATATACTCTTGTAGTCAGAAAAAGATTTCTTATCTTCTGAGTTGTATGCAAGTAGGTAGTTTTTAATTAAGTTTTCTATTTCATGAACTTCAGAAGGTACAGATTCTACTTTATCTTTTTCAGCACGCTCGTATTGTTTTTTTGTGGTTGAACCTTACTTACCACTTCTTTTTCACAACCAGTAAGAAATACAGCAAACATAATTGTTATAATAAAAAATAATTTGTTCATTATTAAAATACCTTTCAAAGTGATTATTCTATGATGCTATTAACTAAGCCCTGCAAAGATGACTTCACAGAGCTTTAATATATTTATTATTTTAGTAAATGTGGATTAAAGAAACCGACTTGATAACTTGGATATCTCTTTTCCCCAGATGTTTTAATTTTAAGTTTTAGGCTATTTTTAATATTGAGTGAAATTTTTTCCGGCATGTCACCAGCTTCAAATGTTTGATTATAAATTACTTTATCATCAGCGAATATTTCCACTGTAATAACGTCTTCTGTGCTCTTATATCTATCTGTTAAACCAACAATAGTATTAAATGTAGAATATTGACCATTTAGGGGATATTCGATATAACACCAATCGTCTTGATCATATTGCTCGCCAGTATACATAGTTAGATAATTTTCATATTCATTTCCAATATTATCTTTAATTCTCACTTCTTGTTGATAACCATTTTCAAAAGTCGAATAGCCACCTTCTTGAAAATTCATATAGTTCACTTTATCTCCAAGATAATGTGCTGATGGATCCATCGTTTCCCCAATATAAATGGTTTGTGTCTTCTGATCCCATTTAACTTCTTCACCTAAGTTCTCACTAATAAATCTTAACGGGACGTAAGTTGTACCTTCATAAGCAAAAGGTTTTTTATCAGGAGTTTTGGTTACATTATCAATTTTAATAGCTTTAATCGTGTAAAAAACTTCGATTAGATTTCCGCTAGCAGCATATGCACCTACTGAACCAAATAATAACGATCCTAATATAAACCCACTAATAAGTTTCTTCATTGTAAATCCCCCTAGTCATATTAACTATGCAGCATTAGTATATTGTTCTAATTCCTTCGCCTCTTTTAAACCTTTTACGATTTTTCTTACTTGGAACGGCAGAACAAAAATTCCAATAAACATGGATAATGCAAATTTGATAATGAAATAAATAACCCAGCCTAAAAACGGCATTACTAAAAATATGGATGGAGTAATTTTGTTTAAAGCACTCCAACCCCAAGGTACGCCAGCCATGCCAATTGCAAATACAAAGTCTCCTTGCATAAGTCCAAATACAAATAGAACAGTCATAAGAATTCCATTTCGAATTAATAAATTTCTATTGGCTGTAATCTGATTTAAAATGCACGAGTCACAAGATGGATATGTAAACTTCTCACTGCAATTAGGACATAAAGCTTTACCACATGTTGTACATGTAGACACTGCGTCCATTTCATAATGTTTATAACACTTCATTACTTAACTCCCCTTTAAATCTCTAGTAACCTTTCAATAAAAGTGTAAATAAATCACCTCCATAAAAAAATGCCATGGCAAATAGCCACAGCAAAAATCTATGGCAACCTGACAATCATAGCGTAAACGCCTTAGACTCATGGCTTTGCGTCCTTCCCTTTCAGAAAGTTTGCCTTTTTCATAAAATATTCTTTTAGAGGTAAATATTACTAATAAATTTAGTATAAATGAACTAAATACAATAGTAAAGTAGTCTCACTAAAAATTTTTCATAATTCTAATTTACTAGTTAAACTTTTTTCCTTCCTTTTACAAACATTTAAATCTATTATCCAGAATCCGATATAACCTCTAGATTTTATAGAGGAGTAGATAAAAATGGTTTTATCCCAAAAACATATTTTACTTATTGATAATATGAAAATTGCTGTAAAGCACCGGTCTTATAGAAACACTCAAGTAGAACTCACAATTTTATTTAAACAGTTATCACACCATTATGGCCTAGAAGTTCGAACCTGTACTCCTTATAGACCAAATCAAAAAGGGACAGTCGAAAATGCTGTATCTACACTCAAACGGGAACTACATGGTTTAAATCAAAACTATCATTCTATTAAAGAATTACAACGTTCTGTACACGTCGTATTCGATCGATTAAATAGAAAAATGCATCCTAGTAAAAAGAATATATGCACCAATCTGATGAAGAATGAAAAAGCATTTGCAGGGCCTGTAACCTCTAGACATTTTATTTAGACGGTTTTCTATTTAGAAGCCTTACTACAAGTGAATTAGTTGTTTCCTTTAGGGGCACAAATTTTTCTCTTTTAAACAAACAGTTTTGGAGGGATATGGCTGAGAATTTAAATCCACTCTTTTTGTCAAATGAAAGTAAAGAGACACAGTTCTATCACGCTTGTAATTTTATTATGGCTATATTAAATTCAGTTTTCAAAAATTTCACTATTTACGGTGTCCCTTTTGAGGCATTCAAGCCTTTAAAAAAACCCTTTACTTTGTTTGATTTCTCATTAACAGGTCATTCTAAAGGTGGGGGACTAGTCCAAAAGTTAATTTACTATTTTAGCACCGTGCTCAATTTACACTTTTCAAATGACAGTACAACCTTTTGTGCACCTCAACTTTTAGTTACCAGTATAAACACAAAAAAAGGAGATTTCATACCATTCAATCAATTCAAAGAAGGGATTATCACACTGCCTCTTACTTCCTATCCTTTACGAAATTATGAAATTTACAATGACAGGGTAATAAGAGGACTTTCTTCTTTATATAGGGTGTATGTAAAGTACCTTCTTATTCGTAAAGCTATTTCAGCAAAACAGAAGTCGAAGTTACCTTCTATCATACAAACAAGGGTTGTTACCGATTATATTGGAGAAAATATCGTGGTCCACAGCAAAGTAAAATCATTTAAGAGACACGGTATTATAAATATGTTCACTAATCATTTTGATAGTAATGGGAATTACATCTCTTTTGAAGAGAGCATAGGAGATTAATTCAAAAAAACACCCTCTTTACTTGGTGTTTTTAGGTTGAAGGTTATTTGTTTTCTGATGATTTATCAATTGATTTTTCAAACGCTACTCTAGCTTCTTTGCTCAAAGCAAGGTAACGAATAAAATCTAGTTGTTCTTCTGGTGGTTCATTAATGAACTCCATTGTCCAATCCTCGTCTTTTTTCATTAAAGTTCCCTCCTAGTTCCGAGTATCTATTACAGTATGGGGAATTCACAGAAAAAAGATTCAAGAATGTTAACTGTAAATAAAGAAGTCTAGTATACTAGACTTCTTTATTTTGGGTTAATACTTGTAACTCTAGTTAATAAAAAGGTACTGCTGACCCTTGGGTTTAACCGTTCGTAAAGCCCCGAGGAACCGCATGGTTTCAGGGGTTATCTCAAATCTATCACTCCCTATTGTAACTGTAGTTTCACTCCAGTTAACATCCTCTTCTTGGAGCAAAAGAATATCTTCATAGTCAACTTCATGTAACTCCGAGCTAATCATAAACAAACTCACAAATCGAAACAGGTTGTACTTCATATCCTTTACTTCCCTTTCTTATCAAGATTTTTGATTATTTTCTCCCTTTCTACAAGGAATTATGAGGTGCTCTTTCTAAGTATTTTGGAAATTTAAAAAATGAATTAAATGAAGAAAAAAAATTATCAAAAAAAGTTTTATTCAAAAAAGTATTGTTCATGAATAATCAAAAACATTTTTGAGAATAATAGAGTTGTAAAGTTTTTGAGTAAATTACTAGAAAGAAAATAGTCAAAAAAATCCTTATTTTTCTTCTGCATAAAACTCTGATTTAAAACGAATAATAAAACTAAACACCTCACAAAAAAACTAGGCTAATGCCTAGCCTAGTTTAAAAGTATTGATTGGTTCTCGAAGGTCTTCAACATGGAGGTGTTGATACCTTTTAGTTGACCTTAAATCTGTATGCCCCAACAGCTCAGCTACATGTACCTGGGGAACGTTCGCAATTGTTAATTGTGTTGCAAAACCATGCCGTAATACGTGAGGTGTTACTCTCTTTTTAATATCCGCTTTTTTTGCTGCCTTTTTCAACCGTAAACGAATATTCTGTACACCAATCGCCATATCCATGCTCTTTGGAGAGTGGAAAAGATATTCTGATTCTGGAGCCGGATGACTTTGAAGATATACCTCTAGGATAGGAACTAAGTCCTCATGAATAGGAATCTTCAAATCCCTACCACCCTTTATTTTCGCAAAATACATCTGCTTCTTTTCCAAATCAACATCTTTTTTACTCAAACGGCTTACTGCAGTAACACGGCTTCCCGTATAAATGAGTACAGCAAAGACCGTGAAGTAGTATAAGCCCTGTTTCTTTGCTTCATTCAGCAACTGCAGCAGTTCAAGAGACGTCAATAGCTCCGGAACCGGCGTAAAAACAACTGGATGCTTTATTCGAGCTGCAATGTTGTCTCTAAATTTCATTTCATCGAAGAGAAATCTGTAAAAAGACTTCAACGTGGACAAATGGCGAGCAATCGTGTTCATTTTAAAGCCTTTCTCTTTAACAAAATCGAAATAGTCATACAGGTCTTCGATTGTTAGTTGCTCTAAGGAGACATCTCCGTCATAGGCATCATAAATAAAGGCGTTGAATTTCTTCAAATCAGCAGAATATCCTTTGATTGTTTCTTCTGATTTAAAATTCCGCTCTAAATGCCTAATAAACTTCCTTGTATAGTAATGCAAATCAAATCGTTCCAAATAGTTCACTCCTTAATTCGTTTTTAAATAACCCTCAAGAGAGGTCATCTCGAAGGAAAGATTCTGCATAGACAGTCCATCCCTATTGACAAGTGAACGGACATGCTGAATTAGTATCCTTGGGCTGAACACCCGAATATTACACACAGCTATATTACGATATAATGTACCAATGTCTCCATGCGTAATTTCTCTTCCTACATACCCCTGTATTGAAGAAACATAATCTTCAATATAATGCTTGTCTTGAGTACGTGTAGAAATGGTTAGAACATCATCATCTGCATGTAACGCAAAGATGAAGGACGCACTGCTGAGTTCCAAGATGCCGCAAATGTCTTCGTGTACCTTTTGTTCATTTTGGTTGTAACCCGGAAGCTTACTTTGCGTTTTCCAAGTTTCAAAAATGTTTTGGATAATGGTACTGAACTCTTTGTGTGTAAACCTTTTTGAGTTCTTACCTACAAATCCATTAGTAAGTTCTAACATTTGAGGCACTAGTTTCTCTAGGATGTCATCCGAGAGTGGGGACAATGCTTCCCACAGTGGATAAAGAAGAGGATTTTCAACTGAAGGCTGAGCACTTGCTGTCTTTGCTTCTTGTTTCAAGCCAATTTCCGGCTCCTCTAGCGCTAGCTCCGCTGCAAACTCTGTCTCAAGACTATTTTGCTCTTGAAGTTTTTCTTTGTTTTTAGCTTCTTCTCTCTGTTCAATAGCCTTTGCTCGAATCTTAAGGACTTCTAATAAATCCAATCCATAGGATTTACAAAGTTTAAGCAAGACACCCTCTCGTGGTATTTTTCCACCTGCCTGTTTCATTTGTGAAACATAAGCAGGTGCAACTTCTAATTTTTCCGCTAACTCACTAGCATTTACATTAAAAGTTGTTTCAACCCACTTAAAGAGTTCAGCAGTGTTTTGGATGCTGCCCAAATTCATTTTTCTTGCCTCCTATTTTTAGATTTTTTCTTTTGCGGTGTATTTTTCTTTATAGTATCTAGCAAAATTCGAGTTCAAATATTCTTTTAATACTCGTTTCTCAAGTTGACGTATGCTAAAAAAAGAATACTGGGTCTCTTTATTAACCGGAACCGATTCAACCGCTTTGTTCTCTATTTGGTTTACCTCCTTTCTAGAACACATTCTTAACGGCAAATTGAGATTATATACCTATGACTCTAGTAATTTTTTTCTTAAATGATAGTTTTGAATGTCTAAATTTACAGTTGTTAAAGACTTATCTTCTTGATACATCTGGTTTTTAAAGTATTCAACAGCTTTTGAATTTTTTTGTTGCAGCTTACATTAATTTCATACACCACACAAAAAGCCTTGCAGATATCTGCAAGGCTTGAATCCTTAGTATATTCTTATTTATCTATAAGCAATAACCATTGTAACTCCGATAGAGAGTGAAAAAAATGGGTTGAATCAAAATACTCTACTTCTATCCCTGTACCTAAGAATAACCCATTAATTTCATGCATAATTTTGTCTGCATTATCTATGTCATAAATTCCAAAAGCTATATGAGTTACATCAGATACTTTAATTGCATCAATAAGATGTTGGTCACATTCTCTATCTAAAGATTGTCCATAGATAGTTAATCCACCCGAAACTTTTTTCAATGCACTATAACAATGCATAAGGTATTTGTTATTTTCAATTTTTGCTAATTTCTGTGCAGACGTTCCTTCAGAAACATAAAGCGGAAAGTTACCAGTATCATATGTATGAGTAATAATATCTAATAATCGTTTATCTCTATATCCACCTCTAGTAATCTTTACAATTTCCCCCTGTGCTTCATAGAAGTGTAACCCACCGTGTAAATAATATAGCTTCAATGGATTTTCTTTTTGATTAACACCTGCACCTTTTCCAAACATGATTAATTTACTCTTGCTGTCCATACCAAATCCATCAGTAACTCTTTTTCCTTTTCCAAATGTTTTTAAGAGAGCCCAATATGGAAGTAAATCATAATTTGATGTAAATATATTCTCCTTGAAAGAAGCAAAAGCTAATTCAAGCTCATTAGCTTTTCTAAGGTCTAGTTCTTCATACTGGGGATGTACCCTTCTTACAGCTTCGATAAGTGATTCTTTAATTCTTTCATAACTATCTTTAATGTCTTCTTCTCGAATCTAAAAAACTTCATTTGTATTTAATGTTGTTTGTAATGCTCTTAAAACTGTTTCAAAGTTCTGAGTACCTAACAAACTAAACATTCTTTCATCTTCTGCTGTGAAGTCGCCTTTGCACTCATCGAATAGGTTATTATAACGAAACTCTATATTAAAATGAATGGAGAATCCATTTCCAAATAATAAATTATCTAAGTAAACATTGTTTTTATCTACCAAATCTTCATAACTTAGTATTGATGTAACCATAATTTTAACCCCTCAATCTACTATCCAATTAACCATTACTTTTTAATATCTTTACTGTTCTATTTTTCCGAGGAGGTAAAATATGTTCCGTTACAACTAACTCCTCAATCTTACTATTGTTCATACTTTTTATTGAACGTTCTAATAATGCTAACTGAATCAGAACGGAAATATTATTAAGATATGAGTGAGTAGTAAACTCTTTAAATTGTTGCAAAAACCAACTAACTATTAAAACAACACCTATACAAAAGATGTAAATAGTTAATAATGGTGTTGCTTTCTCAGTATTTCCATTTCTAAGTTCCAAGAATGAATAGGATAACAATCCGGTTATAGGTAAAGCTACTGTCATCTGTTTAACAATGTCCGTTAAAGGATACTTTCGACTTAGTTCAATAAATGATATTTCTCGCTTTATTACTTCATCCAAAATTTTTAATTGCTCATCAGTTGAAATCAGAAATTTACCCTCTAATATTTTTAAGAAAGGAGCTACCTTATAACTAATAGTGCCTTTTGGATTACTCTTAATCTTAAACTTGATTTGTTGTTTACTTCCCAGATACAAAATAAGAAAATAAACAACTAGAGTAGCAATCATCAACAATGCATTTTTCTGAAAATAAAAATATACAAATAAAATCGGAAATGAAATTCCAAATATTAGATATGAAATAATCCACTTGTTTATTTCAACATTTCTTTTAAGTGACTGTTTAATGCCAAAGTAATCTTTGTACTCTTGTAATAACTGATATATAAACAATATACCCCACCCTTTACAATAACATTCCTTCTTATTATATATATTTACTAGATAGGTAGATATATATATTAACATAAATTTGAAAATAATAGTTAAATTATGGAAAGTATAAATAACTTAAAATCAAGCATTGAAGAAAATTTGTGTTGCAAGTATTACTATTCAGACATTGCATAATGTATATATTCAATTAGGTCTATAATCATTGATTATTCACCAGCTCAACTCGTTTTTGTTAAATTATTAATTGGCTCAATAGCAAATTTCATAAAATAAACCTCGAATACGGTTTTAAATTCTCTCTAGTTCCCTTTTTTTAGTAAAAATATACTAAAGAAAAAGCCCTGTAAAGTAAATACTTTACAGGGCTTTTAGATGTGTTTGTTAATAATTAGTTAATTACTTAACAACTTTTAGAGAAGCATTAGCTCCGCCAGCGTAAGTAACTTTAACAGAAAATTCTTCGTTAGCATCAATTCCTACTAATGAACCACTTGCTAATCCGTTTCCAGTAATAGTGAATGCACCTTTAGCTGGTGAGAAAGTTAATGTTGGAGCAGCTACTGTTGTACCGTCAGCAAACAGTACACCACCAGTTGTTCCTGTTGCAACAACTTTTACACCATATTGGTCAGTTGCTAGAATGTTAGTAGCACTTGCACCAGCTGTTAAATCAGCGATATCAAATGCATCTGTAGCAAGACCAGCAAATGTCACTGAATCAATTGCAGAAGCAGTAGTTGAATTGTTGTTAACAAATTTAACTGATTCTACTTTTGGAGCTACTTTAGAGAATTTAACAGTTTTAACAATCTCTTGTCCAGTAGCGTTAATAGTTACAGTTACAGTGTGCTCTTTTTCTGTTGCGTCAGTTGCATAAGATACATAAGATACTACTGGTGTTCCTGCAGCAGAGTCATGGTCCCAACCAGCCGCATCAATTTTCCCATCAGCTGCATCAGTTTGTAAGTTTGCATTTGAAGATTTAACAGTAAAGTCAGTTCCAGCAGTTAGTAGAACTTTACTTCCATCATTTAAAACTCCGTAAACTTCAATAGCCTTGTCATAAGCAGCTGCATCTACAGCTCCAACAACACTTAGCTCATCATAAACAGTTCCAATTTCTTCTACTACATAGCTAGCATATTCAGTATCATCTGTAACTCTTAATGTTGCAGATGCTTCACTTCCAGCGATATCAGCAGTTCCATTGTTTAGAGCTATAGAAATTCTTTCAGCACCCTTAACTGCCCCAGCAGTTAGTGTAACAGTTTCACCTGCAGCAGCGATATTATTATCTCCAGCAGCATCACTGATTGAAAGTGCACTTCCTGCAGTTTCGTCTTCAGTAATAACAATTTTCTTACCACCAGTTAACCATGCATTAACTGCAGCAGTAGTCATTGTGCGTCCGTATTGGTCTTGAATAACTAAATCAGAAACACCTACTGTAGCTGTTGATGTACCACGTAGAGTTTTGCTGAAATCAGAGTGTAATCCAACAACTACTGCTGGCGCTGCAGCTGTTTTTACATCAAGAGTTAGAGTAGCAACTTTTTGTGTTGTTTTAGAAACAGCAACAACTGAAACATATCCTGGTGCAGATACTTGTGCACTTGGAACTTCAGCAACCACATTACCATTTACAACTTTGAATGGGTTTGTTAATAAAGTTGTACCTACTGTTAAATCAACACCACGAGCTCCATTTAAGATGCTAACATCAGTAATTGCATTTCCAGATTTATCTAATACTTCAACTGGAATATAAGCTTTTTCACCAGCAACAGTAATGTCTGGAGTTTGAAGCTTGATTACGTCAGCACGAACAGCCTCAGCAACAGTTACTTTTGAAGTAGATGATTTACCTGTAGACTTAGCAATTAAAGTAACCAAGTTTTCACCAGCAGTTACTGGTCCATTTAACTTAATTACAGTTTTCTTTGAACCATTGATTTCCATAGTTGAAGCTTCAAAGTTAGGTACACCAGTAGTGTTGTTTACTGTTACAACATTTCCATTAGATTGGTTCAATAACAATTCTGACTCTAACTTAGACTCATTAGTAATAGTGTTACCATACTGGTCTTTAGCATCAACTACTAAGTAGAAAGCGTCATTTGTTAGGTTAGAAGTTTCAGTTAAAACCTTACCGTCTTTATTGTATACACCAGAGATAGCAACGTCAGATACTTTTGCTTCAGCAGCAGCAGTTACTACAGCAGTAGCAGTTGTAGCTGTTGGTACGTGAATTAAAGTAACTGTAGCCGTTTTATTAACAGCTGCATCGAAATTTCCTACAAATGTTAATTTACCATTCGCTTTATCAACGTTGATAGATGTAGCATTTGAAGTAGCTTGTAAATCTACAGATGAAGTAATGTTTTCACCGTATTGGTTCAATACTTGGTATCCAACAGTCATATCATCAACTAGTGCATCGTCTCCGCCACCTTCAATTGCAGCAGACGCGTCAACTAGTGGAGATTGTGCTGATAAAACTTCAATTTTCGCTACTTTTTCATCTTCAACACTTACAACTTTAGTAAGAGCTGAATCTGTTAGACCAGCTACACTTACAGTATAGTCACCTTTAGATAACTTAGATGTAAGTTCGATAACAGCAGACTTTTTATCAGCACTGAAAGTTACGTTAGCTGTGTTTACTGCAATTGAACCTTTTTTAACTGTAATTTGTGCTTTAGTAGTGTCAACCTCTTTGTTGAAGTTCACTTCTAATTTTTTAACGCCAATCGCACTTACAGATTTAACTTCTGGAGTTGCTGGAGCTTCGTATTTGAACTCAGATCCTTCAACTTTTTCACCGTCTACTGCTAGGCTTAACTCTTCACCTGCAACTAGTTCAGGAGCGATTTCGCTAAGTACTAGAGTAGTAGTGTCTGCGCTTGTAGAAGCTTCTGCAGCTTTAACTGTTACTTTACCTACTTTGTGAGAAGCTTTACCTTCTACAGTAAGTTCATATCCAGCTTCAACTAGAGCGTCAACATCTTCTTGAGTCCAAGCACCTTCAACAGTTACTTCAACAGTTTTAGTATCAACTGCTTTAACAGCTGTAACTTCTGGGAATCCAACTTCAGGAACTTCAGTTTTGAAAATGAAAGAAGCCATTTGCGCACGAGTTACTTCAGCTTTAGGAGCGAATTTACCAGCGCTTACTCCATCAACGATTCCAAGGTCAGCAAGGATTGCGATTTCAGTTTTAAACATGTTGTCTTCGATATCAGTGAAAGAGTGGTCTCTTCCTTCGTGATCTTTAAGATCGTAAGCACGAACGATGATTGCTGCCATCTCACCACGAGTAAGAGTTGCGTTCGGGTTGAACTTAGCTCCTGAACCGCTCATTACGCCGTGTTCTTTAACAGCTGCGATTGCTTCGTAGTACCAAGCTCCTTCTTTAACATCAGAGAAGTCTGCTTTAAGGCCTTTTCCATCAAGACCAAGGATGTTAGCGAAAAGTTGTGCTGCTTGAGCACGAGTCATGTCAGCCCCTGGCTCGAATCCTTTACCAGTACCTTGCATGTACTCCATTTCAGTTACGTAGTTGATTGCTTCCTCATACCACGCACCTTCTTTTACATCATCATATGCTGCTGCACCAGCTACTGGAGCTACTACAGAAGCTACTACTGCTGCAGATAGGCCAGTTGCCATGAATTTACGATAAGACTTAGACGCCATTGCGTTATTTCCTCCCTTAATATGTAACTAGTAATATATGATTTAACTAATCTGTTAGTCCCAAGTCCCAACGATCAGTAAATACCAAATTATACAATCATTAACAAATAATAGTATATTTGTGAGTATAAAGTCTGTCAACAAAAATATCCAACACTACTAAAATATTATTGTTTTACCAACTTTACTCTCTTGTGGCAAGTTTTACCTTGTTACAACCATTTTACAATATATTTCATTTTTTGCAATTACTTTTTATACAAAAAATTCTATTTAATAGTATTATTTGTAAAATATGGTCGATTTTTGATGTCGGTTTCCCTAGCCATACGTAATATCGACACCTTTTTAGAAATGTTTAGCAAAAAAGTAAAATAAAATATATTACAATATTTTCTTGTTATTTTACAAAAACGAATAATCTATTTGTCACATCTGTTACATAACTGTAACCTACCAAAGTCCCAATTTGTGATAGACTAACTTTTGTAGAAAAAAATAGAAAATTCACTAAATACTAGTTTAATAAGTCATATTATGGGGAAAGGTAGTGTTCTTATTGATTAAGAAGTTAGGGGCTTGGATCTTATCGTTCGTAACAATACTCACTCTACTTCCAGGACAAGTTAACGCAGGAGAGCGTGAGAACTTAGTAACAACCGCAAAAAAATACATAGGTATTAAATACGCATGGGGAGGAACTTCTCCATCTACAGGATTTGATTGTTCAGGATTTACTTCATATGTATATAAACAATCAGCTGACGTGAAACTGCCTAGAATGACCACAGATCAGTACAGCGGCGGTAAGGCAGTTAAGAAAGCTGATTTAGAACAAGGTGATCTCGTTTTCTTTACTACATATAAAGCTGGTGCTTCACACGCAGGTATTTATGTAGGAAGCGGAAATTTCATTCACGCTTCTTCAACGAAAGGAATCACCATTTCTTCTATTAATGATCCTTATTACTGGGGTTCGAAATATATAGGTGCCCGCCGTTACATAGAAGATGATAAAGCAGTTGCTGAGCTAGCTGTATTACCTAAAGGACAATATCATGATGTACCCGCTACATACTGGGCATATAAGTCTATTACTACGCTAAGCAAAAAAGGCGTAATGAACGGCTATGAATATAGCCAGTTCAAACCAGGAAAATCAGTAACACGTGCTGAAGCGGCAACAATGGTTGCAAATGCGTTAAAACTTAAATCTTCATCAAAACAAAGCCGATTTAAAGATGTTTCAAATTCTTTCTGGGGTGTTGGACCGATCAATGCTGTAAAAGAAGCTGGAATTCTAGGTGGTTATCCAGATGGTACGTTTAAACCAAACCAAGAAATGACACGTGAAGAAATCGCTGCATTAATCGCTAAGACATTTGTTTTAAAAGATAAAGGAACTGAAAATACGTTCCCTGATGTTACAAAAGACAATTGGGCGTACGAGTCCATTCAGCGTCTAAACGAAAACAGCATCGCTTCTGGATTTAAAGACAAAACATTTAAACCAAAGAATGAAACATCTAGAGCGGAGTTCTCCACTTTCCTTGATCGTTCATTAACGAAGCTTGCTGTTAAATAAGACGAAGTGTATATGAAAGAAGTTTCATTTTCATTGTAAATAATTTGTAAATGAGAAAAGCTGCTCTCCTTGTAAAGGAGAACAGCTTTTTTTAGTTGCTTTCTTTTAATGTTTTAGAGAGAAATACCGCCATTTCTGAACGAGTTACCGGTTTGTTAGGTTTGAATGTTCCATCTTCGTATCCAGTTGCTATGGATTCAGATGCGAATCGTTGGATGGCTTCGTATGAATACAGATCTGATGTAACATCTTTAAAGTTTTTCGTTTGTGAGCTTTGGTTCTTTAATAGGAATGCACGATGTAATAGTGTAACGACTTCTCCCCTTGTTATTGTGTTAGAAGGTTTAAAGCTTCCGTCAGGGTAACCTGTAACTAATTTTTGTTGCGTCATTACGGTTATATAGCCTGATGCAAAGTTTTTTTCTGGAACGTCAGAAAATGGAGTCGGACGCTGTTTACCATCGAGTTTTAACGCGCGCCCGATCATCGTGATCGCTTCAGCACGTGGAATTGATTTTTCTGGGTAGTACTTTCCGTCGGGATACCCGCTTGTTATGTCTTTAGCATTAAGGTCATAAATGTATTCACTGTACCATTTTGCTGGTGACACATCCGAGAACAGCTTCGTAACTTGGATTCTACTTTTCTTAGATTCATTACCAGCTTCATCAACCGCCGATACTTCATACTGATATGAACCAGGTTTAATTAATTCTGTTAGCTGAAAACCATATAGCAGGTTCTTTATTTTTACACCGTTTTTATAAACGTTGTACCCTAAGATTCGAGATTGATCTTGAGAAGCTGTCCAGGATAGATTGATTTTGCCATCTGTTAATAGTTTATACGTTACGTTTTCCGGTGGTGTAGGTGGTGTTGTATCTCTAAGCTCTGGCGCTTGAATTAACCCGAAACCGAAATTGACATCACGTCCTGGTGCTCCTAAATCTTTTGCTCGCTGCTGGATTTTTGTACGTAGCTCTATGGTTGTTAACAACGGAAATGCTTCTTTATATAGTGCGTAGATTGCTGTTACATACGGTGTTGCCATGGATGTTCCGGTTAGCGTTTCATAGGTGTTGTTTGTATACGTACTGTAAATATCCACTCCAGGTGCGACGAGTTCTAGTTCTGGACCGGAGCCAGAGAACTTAGGATGTTTGTTCAGTTTGTTAACTGCTCCAACGGCGATTACACTCTCGTATTTTGCAGGGTAATACACAGACTGATCTTCACTAAATGTGCTGTCAGAATGGTTGCCGGATGCCGCAATAATGTATAGCCCCTTTTTGTATGCTTCATCAACAGCTAATTTTAGAGCATAAGAACTTTCTTTTCCCGTTAAACTTAGGTTAGCGATATCAAGACCTTGCTGCGTAGCCCATTCAATGCCATCAATAATTTGTGAGTATTGACCAAGTCCATCTTGATCTAGCACTTTGATGCTGTAAAGTTTGACGTTTGGTGCAAGACCTTTAATGCCAACCTGATTATCTTTGGCTGCAATGATTCCTGCAACATGTGTTCCGTGTCCGTTGTCATCATTGTATGATGTCATTTTAGGAACGAATGAAATGCCGCCTGAGACAGTTAAGTCTTCATGAGTCGTATCGATGCCAGTGTCGAGAATTCCGACTTTAATATTTTTCCCGGTAAAGTAGCTTTCGGATTGCAGCTCTTGTGGTGTTGGATAATTGAGCTCATAGATTTTAGGATCAACCTGTTGCTCCTCCATAACAATCTGCTTGTCTTCTTCAATAAATTTTACTGCTGGATGCTGAGCTAGTTGTTGTGCAGTATCTACGGTAAGTGAAACAGATAGTGCATGGATGCTGTTAAGTCTTGAATGGATGGTTCCGTTATGTTGTTTGATTAGATCTTCATTAGGTTGAGAATGAAAACCTACTATATAAGAATGTGTTAGTGAGTTTGGAGCGTTCTGTTGATTAAGCGGTGATTCAGCTGCAAAAGTTGGATTGCTAGTTAAAGAAGCGGTTAATAAGGAGGTCGAAATAAAAAAGACTCCTAATTTGGACGTGAAATTGAGCATATAGATCCCCCTGTAGAAGTAAATGAAAGGAACGTAGAAATTGTTGGGGGTCAGTCCCCCTTTTCTTACTATCGGGCTTATTTAAAAACAAATCAATAGCAATATTCACGATGTTTTGTCGAACTTCAAAATAAAAAAGAAATCCACATGGTGAGGACGCGAAGCGTCCTCACCATGTGGACAAAAAGGTTGTTTTGTATTTGTCGGGGGTCAGACCCCTATTTGTTTTGGAAGTAATCTTTGATACCGAGATGGATCTGATAAGCTGCTTTTTTGCGCCATGTGTCAGATGCTAGTTTTGCTGCATCGCTTTTGTTATCAATAAATCCAAGTTCTACTAGAGTACTTGGCATCTTGTTCTGATACTTGATCACGTAGAAATTTGCTTCTTTTACGCCGCGATCTCTCATGTCTAACTCAGGAACCATCATACGTTTTTGAATATAAGTCGCAAGTTTTTTATTATCGGCACTCAATGCATTATCTTCGTTATAATAGGTTTCTGTTCCATGTCCTTGCCCATTAAAAGAGTTCGTATGAATAGAAACAAATGCTTGTCCGTTTGCCATCTTAGCGATTGATACACGCTTCTCTAGCTCGTGGAAGATATCTGTTTCACGGGTCATCACAACTTTTGCACCGGCCGCTACTAGAGCATCACGCAGATGTTTTGCTGTAATAAGTGTAATATCCTTTTCTTTCATGCCGTAACCGCTCGCACCTGGATCTGAATCCCCATGTCCTGCATCCACAACGATAATCTTTCCTTTTAATGGATTGGATGAATCAGTAGGAACCGGCGGTATGGTTGTTGATGGATACTTAAGATAACCACCATGAACGAATCCTTTTACACTGCTTGTTCCAACATACGCCCAACCGTTTGATAGTTTGCTATAAACATTCACAGTCGTTCCGTATGCAAATGAACTGATCTTAGCAGAACCCGCATCTGGAGCTGTTCTTACGTTCAGAAAATCAGCGATAACTTGTGCTTGCCCGATCGGCTTCATCTCAACTGGCTTGCTTCGGTAGTTTGGGTTCAATGTGCGAGCAAGCATCAATGCAAAGTCTGCACGCTTGATAAGATCTTTTGGCCCAAAATTTCCATTCGGATATCCACCAATAATACCTGCTGTAGCTAGCTTGTTGATCGCGGTATATGAAGGTGAGCTTACATCCACATCTTTGAAATGAATTCCGCTCATCGTATTAAACGGCCATGCTCTTGTAATGATTAAAGCCATTTGTACTCGTGTCAGCTTATCGTTAACACCAAAGTACCCGTTACCATAACCTCCTAGAATGCCTGTGTTGCTCATATCTTGTATGTAACCTGAAGCATAAAATCCACTAGGTACATCTATGTATTCTGTCTCGCGGTGACCACCCTTCAACTGAAGTGCAACACCAATCATTTTTGCTGCTTCTGATCGTGTTACATAATCATCAGGCTTGAACTTCCCATCAGGGTTCCCACCTATGATCCCCTTATTAGCCAAATACATGATCTCACTGTAGGCTCGATGACTTTTCGGTACATCAGGAAATGATGTCGCGGAAACCGATCCCATCGGTGAAATGCACAGCGTTGCCATGATGAACAAAAGACAGGCAGCGACAATCTTCTTGCAATTCATCCAAAACTCCCCCTAAATATACAATTTATTAATAGTTTAACAGTTCCTTCCAGTTGGTTGTATAAACAGTTGTGACATTTTGAAAAAATTTACAAATAAACTAGGTCGTATCCTATAAAGTTGTTTGAAAGTGGAGGACTATTTCTATTTCAAAATTAATATCGGTCAAATGTTGTCTGATTTTAGTGTAAGAAGAGAAATCTTGGCGAATTGTAGTATTTGGTGTCTGCAAGGACTCAGTAAATTCGATTAAGTTTAATCTAAATAAAAAAGCCTTAGACTGAGTCGTCTAAGACCTAAATTATTCGTTTTACTGATTCCATTGCTCAATGAGGTTGCCAAAGATGACATCGTCAGAAATGCTCAGCTGTTCAACGCTTCTTTTGTATAATGGTCTGCACGTTTCTGCGGTGACAGCCTGCCTACTTTGAATGTCATAACATGCTCCGTTCTGCAGTTGTAAATCATATGCGCTCTTATAATAGAACTTATCTGATTTAACTGAGCCGTAACGGAAAACGACAGACCCTTCTTTCCCATCTAATAGATTGTTTCCAATATGATGATAGTTTTTATCTTCCATACCAAAGAGGTGAAGTAACGTTGGCATAATATCAACCTGACCGCCTGCTTTATCGATTTCTTCTCCTTCGACACCAGGAACATGGATAAACAACGGAATGCCATCCTTTACTTCAAGTTCCCCCAGTTTGTCTCCTTTTTCGTTAGCAAATGTGGTAGATGGTGTATCCGCCTGCATATAGCCGCTATCATGATCGCCGTAGAAAACAACTACGGAGTTGTCCCACAGCCCTTCTTTTTTAAGCTGATCAATAAACGTTCCTATGGCTTGATCCACATAGTGAACGGATTGCAAATAGTTTCGTAAGTTTGCATCCCCTACATCATCCAGCTTTAATGTCTGGTACTCTGAAGGCATCGTGTATGGATAATGAGAAGTTAACGCGATCAAGAACGAATAGAAAGGGTCTTTCATTTTCTTCATTTTATCTGTTGATTGCAAAAAGAACGATTCATCTCCTAATGCCCAGCCGATCTGTTCTCCTTCTTCATAATCTTCAAGACTATGAAACTCGTTGAACCCAAGATTAGGATAGACAATATATCGATTCCAAAATCCTGGTTTGTACGCATGAAAAGCTGCGGTATCATATCCATTTTGTTTAAAAAGAGCTGGCAATGAATCATACTCATTCCGCGGAAAACGAACATAAGCAGAACCGGTCGCTAATGGATAAAGTGATGCATTAGTTGAAAATTCAGCATCTGAAGTGCGGCCGCTAGCTGTTTGGTGATGGATGTCATTAAAATAGAAAGCATCTTTTTTCAATTTGTTTAAGTTCGGTGTAATTTCTTGTCCGTTTACTTTTTTATCGATGATATAGTTTTGATAAGCTTCGAGTTGAACCATAATTAAGTTCTTCCCCGCCGCCTTTCCTTCATAAGGTGTTTTAACAGCAGTTCCTTCGTTTTTATCGTCGAACCACGTTTTTGCATCTTTCCTGTCTTTCGCACTAACTTCCTTTTTATTTAATACATACTCATCTAAATACTTATATGTATCGAAACCATGAAAACCTAACAATCCTGTTACTTCATACACCCTCATGCTTGATAGTGTTTTATCAAAGAGATACGCTCCCCCTTTTTGTACAAAGTCGTGAAGAGGATAAAAGAACAGCCATGCTCCTATCGCGCCTGTTAACAAACCAGTTGCAAGTCGCAATGCAGGATTTGTATTCATTTTAATAGGTAGTTTTTTATAGAAAATGATTAATAGTGCAGTAAATAAGAAAACATCTGCAAATAGTAAGAAGTCTTTCCAGGTGAATAGGTCACCGACTGAACTGCCTAGTGAACTCATTTGTTTAATTTGTAATAAAACAGCACTAGAGATTAAGTCTTCAAAATATCTGAAATATATAGCATCTGCTAATATAATGAAGGAAAGTATAAGATCTAAAACGATTAAAGCAATTAATTGCTGCCTAAATTTCAAGATGATGGTCCAGAATGATACTAAGAGGATTGCTCCAAATGAAACGAGCAGAATGCCTTCACGAAGTGGTGAGAACGAAGCGTCGTGAATCAAAAAGTTAAACAAACGTTTAAACATTTCTAGAATCCCATATTGAGAAAACAGCGTTTCTGACTGGTTGGAAAACCAAGTTAGTTTCCATCCGATGAGAATAACAAACATCCCATATACAGCAAGGGATAAACTAATTGATTTAAGTTGCTTCTTCATCTTAGCCTCCATTCAAATGTTACTTTTATTACCTAAATTTTAAGGTTATGTAAATGCTACTATGTTAAAACTATTTTTTCAATGACTATCCTACCTATTCCCTAAATTTTCAGAAAAATATCTCAAAGAATTCTTTCGTTTGTACCCTTTTTAGTAGAAATTTAGCAATTCATAGGATTATTTCTTTTGTTATAGTACGCTTGAATAAGAGAAATCAACAAGGAGAGCAACGAATTCATGAAAAAGATCCTGCTATTATTTGTAATTACATTCTTATTAGGAATGGGTTATGCCGCTTATGACAACAGAACTACAAAGCAGCGTGATAAAACCAATGAAGAGCAAACCGTTAAAAAGAACGCTTTAGTATCAGAAAGTGAAACAAAGAGTAAAGTTAACGTGCCCGATGTTCCCTTGATCCTGCAAAAACCAGAGTTAGATCGAGGATGTGAAGTAACTGCCCTCGCTATGCTTCTGCAGCATGCAGGTGTGGAAGTTGATAAGATGGAGCTGGCAGAAAAAATCAAAAAAGATCCTACACCTTATAAGAATGAAAATGGAACGTATTATTACGGTAACCCGAATGACGGTTTTGTTGGCGATATTTATACCTTTGATAAGATGGGCTATGGTGTGTATCATGAACCGGTTGCAGAGTTAGCAGAGTACTATCTGCCAGATAACATTCAGGACTTAACCGGCAAATCGTTTGAGGATGCAGTATTAAAGCCATTGTCTACCGGTAAGCCCGTGTGGATCATCACGAACGCAACATTCAATAAGCTCAGTGAATCTGAATTCCGCACGTGGAACACGCCAAGCGGACAAGTAAAGATCACTTGGAATGAACATTCTGTCGTGGTAACAGGCTATGATGATCAGTATGTATACTTCAACGATCCTCTAGGCGCAGCTACAAAAGCAGAGCGCAAAGGGTTTGAAGTGGCGTGGGTTCAAATGGGCTCCCAGGCGATTACTTATAAATAAATTGTTTCTAAATTGTAGGGGGTCTGACCCGGGTCAGACCCCCTCTTACTATTATGTAAAAATTTTCTTGTAAAATGTGAAACCTTACAAATCTTTCCTTCGTCTTACTTTTGAATCACAAATCGAGAGGGGAAAAATAATGTTAAAAAAGTGTTTCGCACTAATTCTTGCATCTGTTTTCGTCATTAGTATGTTTTCATCAACTGCATCCGCTGCAGATAGCAACCGGACCAAAGTTTATATGAATCAAGGAGAACTGTATTTTAACACATCTCCAATAGTAAAGAACGATCGAACATTCGTTGAGATGAGACCAATCTTCGAACAAGCTCAAATCAAGTTAACTTGGGACCAAAAGACTCAAACGATTACCGGAAAAAAAGACAACACGACGATCAAACTGAAAATTGGAAGCAAAACTGCTTTTATAAACGGAAAAGCTTTTGCGCTAGAGTCAGCTCCTTTCATTCAAAAGAATTTCACATTCGTACCACTTCGTTTTATCGCTGAAGCATCTGGTTATAAAGTGAATTACAACCAGTCTTTACGTTTGATCCACATCCATGAAACAGGTGAGTTTATTGAACAACGTGCCTTTAAGAAAGAACAGCTAACAAAAGAAATGCTTGTTACACTTCGAGAAGGACGTTTTCCTGAATCACCCGTTTCACTAAATGAAGGTGTTGGACCTCTATTAGATCTAGCTGGTCCTCCAATGACTTACTTTGTTAAAAACCCGGAACGAGGAATTACTGAGAAATGGATCTACGGTAACTATTGGTATGACTTTGGTAGGTATGAAGATGGTTTTGAATCTATACATGTAAAGCCCACATTAACAACGATTATGATCGATGACGTGTTAAATGCTCTTGGACCAGCAGAAAATATTTATGGTGGGCCAGAGCAAGGTAAGATGGTCTATGCATATTACGAAGGCATCTATATGTATGAAGTGCTAACTGATGCTAATGGAAAAGTTGAATTCATCACATTAAAACCATGGATTTCAGATGAGCATAGATAAATAAAGAAATCTATAAAAAGAAACCAGCGATCGAATGTTTTACACATTCCGATAGCTGGTTTTTTTAATCGGTCTATTACGATAAATGAGGCTAGCTAATAATATGGCTGTAGACCCGCCTGTAATATCTATTAACACATCCTCAACATGAGGTGTTCGGTTCTCTGTAAAGTTTTGATGCGTCTCATCAAATGCCGCGTATCCTGCGACAATTACTAAAGCGATGATGGCAGACTTAAATGTTGTATGTCCACTAACCCGTATAGCTCTAAAAGCGAAAAAACCAAGTGCAAAAAAGACTGTGAAATGTGCACCTTTTCGTATAAAAAACTCTACGAAACTAGCAGGACCTTTTGCATCCACACTAACCTCTGACCCGGCATAGTTTAATTTTACATCACCAAAATTTTCTTCTACTTTATCTAAATTGATGTATTTTCCAATCTCAGGTCGAACATCTTGTTTTTGATACGGCTGTGAGGAAGAATAAAAAATCCCAAGCACGATCAAAAGAACAGGAAACCAATGATACCATTTTAAGAATTTCATTCTGTAACTCCTTATTCACATCTAATTGTTCATTATACAGCATAACCAATTTTAAGGTAATAAGACACTTGCAACTGCATAAAAAAAGCATCAGTTTAAGTAACCTGATACCTTTTCTCTCATTAGTTTACGTTATGCAGATCAACAAGTTCGTATGTAAGCTGCGTCTTCTCTTCTTTCCATGTCACTTCTATCACTTTGGCTTTACCTGCTGGCTGAGACTTTTCGTTTTTTTGCACCGTTAATAAGTGATCAAGTACGAAAAGATGATAACCGGTTAGTTCTAATTTAAATGTATTGCCGTCTAATCTCTTCTCAGATCCATTCGTTAAGATGTTGGTGTGCATTGTAAAAGGCATGTTCATCATGAAACACTCTCCTTCTTATTCTTCCTTCTATTTTAAAAGAAGTTATAGCGTTCGTCTAATGAATAAAAAATAGCTTGAAGAGAATGATCCCCCCAAGCTTATGAACTATCTAGCTGTTTTTCTAAATTTAAATACAAATCCGATGATGAATGAAAGAATCGTCATGATAAACAATGCTGTCGTAATCGTTGTAACGCCTGCATTCATGTTAAGTGCATGATACACTTGAACGCAGATTCCAAAAGGAACAGCAAAAAACAAAAACAACATTCCGAAGATCGCATTCTTTGTATTAAATAATTCTGTCTTATGTGCGAGGTCCAAAATTTTCAAACTCAAAATCCAAAACGCACTTGTTATTGCCCAGAATAGAAGTATGGAAGAAATAAATGAAGTAGAAGTCAGACCCATAATTCGTTCAAAGAACAAATTAATATTCCCCCATACCATCACTGTTTGATAGAATCCCAATGCAAAAAGCGCCGACAGAAAAGTAAATGCAAATCCAAACCCAGATGTAATATGTTTCATCTCCAAATATACTCTCCTTCCCCAATTCCGATAAAACGAAACCTAATATTCAAATTATTTTACAATATTTTTCGGAAAATTGGAACCCTATATATCCAAATAACTGTAATTTCATTGAACATTCACAATTTAATCAATAAGAAGTATATGGTAAAATAGATTTCTGAGGTTACAAGGAGGTATATCATTCATGCAGAAAAAGGTATTATTCATTTCTATACTAGCTGTAACTGCTATTCTGTCTATGCTATTCCTATTTAAAAATAGTGTTAGCCAAACTACTGATTTTCCTGGTGGGGCGAAAGCTGAAAAAAACTTTTACAAGTATAAAGAAGATCGTGAAGAAATGATTAAGATGATGACTGAGGGGAAGATTAAAAAAGAAGATCCTTATGATTCTGGTTTTGCTTTTTACTATACGCCGCCGCAATTTAAGAATGCGAATAAAGACGATCACATCACCGCAAGAATGTATGGAGAACGAAACTATGTCTTTTTCCAATCGGTCGATTCCCCCGTATTTGGTCCGGGGTTAACAGAGGGCTTCTTATATTCTTCAACAGGAAAAGAACCGAAGAACTTCACAGAATTCCCACTCACAAGTGACTATCAACGAATAGATGAACATTGGTTTTTCACTACAGATAATGATGGATATTATGATTAAGGGAGCTGTCTTGGACAGCCCCCTTTTTTAATTAAGAAGTACGGCTCTCTTCTTAATAATTCCTGCAATATGGTTTCTAAGCAGCTCTGATTTATTGAATATCCCTACTTCAAACTGTTCAATTGTTGTTTGATCTCCATTACTTTTCTTACGCTGGATATTTAAGATATCCTCAAGATGACTTTTCTCAGGTTCTTCTTCCATTCTATGATCTGGTGTTTTTCCGTTTTCGAGTTTCATGATAAATATGAAAGCATCCATGTCTCTGTAGTTGAGTTCAATTTCTATACCGATTTGATCATTGATGTACAAGAAGGTTGTCTTCCAGCTCCCATCTGTCGCAACGGGTTCGGAAAATCCAAAATCGTTTACTAGATATGAAAAACGCTCTTCCGTAATTGATGAGAATAAGTTCAATGGTAGCACCTCCGTTTTAGTATTATCGTTTCTCTACGTATTATCGTCTTATATTCTTTACAGTGTACATCGTTTCTTTACATAAAGATATTACTTATAGTTTCGCCCCGAACACGGTTACTCCTCTTTTAGCAAAGAAAGGAAAAGGAAACTTGTGAATTATGGTTCATTTTTCTATCGCAGTTTGTGTTTTTGCTAGGTGATACACATTAATAAATTGCTGAATAATAGGCTGATCCACAGGGTTTATCTGTGAAGGTAGATTATCTAGAGGGAAAAATCTCAATTCTTGAACTTCGGACTGTTGTGCCACGAGTTCCCCTTGATATTCGTGACAAATATATGTAGTAATGACATTAAATACTTCATCTCCATGAGGGTAACGGTAATAAAATTCTTCTCCAGAAAAAATATCGAAGAGAATGAGTTGTTTCGCAGTAAGGCCAGTCTCTTCTGAGAGCTCCCTTCTTGCTGCATCCTCTAATCGTTCACCAGGTTCTATCGCACCACCCATTAAACCCCACGTGTGATTGTCTGTTCTTAGCTGCAGGAGCAGTTCGTTTTGTTCGTTCAATAATAAGACGGCCGCTCCGACCATAATGATAGGACGCGATCCAATTTCTTTTCTTAAGTCACTAATGTATCCCATACTATTTCTCCTTCTTTTATCAAACTACTTTTTCTTTTCTCGAATCCGAAGTGAAAATCCTTTATACTTTGAGTCTTTTCGGACTTGTGTAGGTTGTTTTTCTTCCTTTACGATGGAAACAATAATAAATGAATAAAAGTATGAGGGTGAATCGATGAAAAAACGTTGGTTAATATGTGGTATTGCACTCGTGGTATGGATGAGTATGTTAGCGAAACCTACTTCTGCTGAGGAGTTTCCACGTCAAAATCTAATCTCCAGTCATTTCTTTCATGAGTCTCAGATGATGATTGTGGAAGCAAACGGATGGGACACAAAGTATGCAAAATTATCTACATATGAAAAAGTAAACGGTGTTTGGAAGAAGGTTGCCGAAATGCCTGCGATGATAGGTTATAACGGCTTTGCACAAGTTATGAAAGAAGGTGGCGGAGCATCACCGACAGGCATCTATAACATGGGAACTGGATTTGGCTGGGGAACAAAACCTGCTGCTTCAAAATATCCTTATCGAGTAGCCACTTCCTATGACTATTGGGTGGATGACTCTTCGTCAAGCGATTATAACAAATGGGTTCATTATAGCGGCAACCCAAGTACACGCTGGAAATCATTTGAGAGAATGACTCATCCACTTTATAAATATGGCGCGGTCATTAAATATAATGAGAATCCGATTGTACCTGGTAAAGGAAGTGCCATCTTCCTTCATATGTGGAAAGGATCAACCTCTGCCACAGCAGGTTGTGTAGCCGTTTCTGAAGCTAACATGGAAATGCTATTGAACTGGATGGACCCAAAGAAAAAGCCACTAATCGTCATGGGACCAACTTCTGAGATTAATACCTATTTATATAGCCGCAATGAAAAGCTGCAAGAAGTGAGTGTTTCTGTTAATGGCATGATACGTTCGTTTGATCAGTCTGCCGTGCTCATTGATGGCCGAACGCTAGCCCCGTTCAGAGGCATCGGTGAAGTGTTAGGTGCTGCCATTACGTGGAACGACGCTACAGATACGGTCACTGCTAAATTAAACGGTACTACTGTTGAGTTGAAGTATCTTTCAAATGTAGCGAAAGTGAATGGTAAAAATGTTTCATTAGACTCAGCACCGATTATTATTAATGATCGAATGGTCGTTCCTGTCAGATTCTTCGCGGAAGCGTTTGGAGCAGATGTAAAGTGGGACAGCAGCAGAAATATGGTGTTGATTAACAAGTAGAAAAAGTTATTGTAATCAATGATAGTAAGAATTCTAAGAAGTAAAAACCCTCCACGTTAGCGGATGTGTCCGCCTGACGTGGAGGGTTTTTACGTTTTTGTATTTGTGTGGGGTCAGACCCCTAAAGTTCTGAACGTGTCTGGACGCTCCGTTGATTTGCCGAAGTAGTGCAGGATCGCTTCTGCGATTCGACGGCTCGCTTCCCCATCACCATATGGGTTAGAAGCTTTTGACATTGATTCATAAGCCGCCTCATCTGTCAGCAATTCCTTCGCTAGTCCATAGATCGTTTCTTCGTCTGTTCCTGCAAGCTTCAATGTACCAGCATCGATGCCTTCAGGACGTTCTGTTGTATCACGAAGTACTAGAACAGGTACGCCTAGTGAAGGTGCTTCCTCTTGTACACCGCCGCTGTCCGTTAGAATGATGTGCGCACGTGATGCAAAGTTATGGAAATCTACCACTCCAAGTGGCTCGATTAAATGAATACGGTTGTCGTCCTTCAGGATCTCATCCGCCACTTCACGAACAGCTGGATTTAAATGAACCGGATATACGACTTGTACATCATCATGCTCGTTCACTAAACGCTTGATCGCACGGAACATGTTACGCATCGGGTCACCTAAGTTTTCACGACGGTGAGCTGTTAACAAGATCAATCGATCATTTCCTAATTTATCTAGAACTTCGTGTGTGTAATCTTCTTTTACCGTTGTCTTCAACGCATCGATCGCTGTATTTCCTGTTACATAGATGCTGTCACCGGACTTGTTTTCGTTTAATAGGTTTTTAGCTGCCGTATCTGTTGGTGCAAAGTTCAGATCTGAAATAACGCCTGTTAATTGACGGTTCATCTCTTCTGGATACGGAGAGTATTTGTTCCACGTACGAAGTCCCGCTTCCACGTGGCCGACTGCGATCTTGTTATAAAAGGCTGCAAGACTCGCTACAAATGTTGTTGTCGTGTCTCCATGAACAAGAACGACATCAGGCTTCACTTCTTTCATGATCTCATCTAGACCTTGAAGTGCACGAGTCGTTACATCTATTAATGTTTGACGATCCTTCATGATGTTTAGATCATGGTCAGGCGTAACCCCAAAGATCTCTAATACTTGATCAAGCATTTCACGGTGCTGTGCTGTAACCGTAACAATGGATTCAATTTGTTCGTTATATTTTTCTAACTCCAACACGAGCGGTGCCATCTTAATCGCTTCCGGTCTCGTACCGAAGATCGTCATTACTTTAACTTTTTCAGCCATTTTTCATAATCTCTCCTTAATCAGGACATATGTATACCATTATGGGCGAAACACCCTCATTTCATGCTATCGTTTCACAACATATCCGTCAATTTTTTTCTTAAACACAATTGTTTATATTAGGTTTAGATGGTAAAATAATATAGTTTTCTAAAATAATTACAACGGAGGATATATAATGAAGAAAACCTTACTATATTCACTTTTAGGCCTTTGTATCATTGCAGCAGGAGTAGGTGGATATGTTTATTACATAATAAATGTTAAAACGTATGACACAGCCGACAAAAAAGTCTCTGAGATCACAAAGAAAGAATACGATATTGATCTGCCGAGTGTCACTCCTGCAAGTGGTAAAGATGATGCTCCCGTTTCTGAAGATGCATCACCAGACAACAACGACTCAAATCAAGCCACTGAACACTCTGCTTCTTCTGAAAACGAATCTGGTAAGACAGCTTCTGGCACTGATCCTAAAAAATCAAAAGTTTCTGGTGCATCTAACTCTAATAGTCATTCGCAGTCACCTTCTAAAAAGGTAACCGTACAACAAATAAAAAATGCCTACCGTCCTGCATTTGAATCTCTGCAAGTGCAAGCTAGCGGAAGACTAAACTCACTCGTTGGACATGCTGAATCTGAATATCAAACAAAAAAAGCGAATGGTGAAAAAATCAGATACGGCTATTTTGTAGCCAAGTACAAATCTGCTGGTGAAAACCTTGAGGGGAATACGGATCAAGCGTTTAATACCATCTATTCCGCACTCCAACGTGATTTGAAAAGAAATGGATTCCAGTCACAGAGCGCATCAGAATTTAAAAAACAGTACGAAAATGAAAAAGGGGCTTTAAGAGATTCATTGCTTTCTAAAGTGAAAGATCGCTTATAATAAAAGAGGTATTACGGCCACTAAGCTGTAATACCTTTTTCGTATCTATATAGCTCGAACGCCACTCAACTAGTCTGATCCACAGATTCATCTGCTTCTTGCAAAAACTCTCTTTTCACCCGCTTCTTTAGCTCCAATTCAAAGCCTACCTCAAATGTACGATTCCATGGTAAGAATACCTGATCTACCACACCTTCATAATCTGCTTCCTTCAATAATTTATTTAAGAATAATGAAGTTTCTTTTATAAATTTCTCTTTCACTCTTTCTAGTAAATCTGGAGCATCATCATTGACCTCTTTACGCACCTGTTGCCTCACAATCGTCTGATAAACATAGTCTTCTAGTAATCGGTACACTAGCTGATTCTCTTTAACTGATGTAGTCACAAGACCTTTTTTTCGTGCTAAATGAGCCATAGCTGCTTGAGCGACTACTGTCCCTATCGTATTGCCTGCTGTATTCCATGCAGCAAACCCACTTAGATTTTGAATATCCATACTAGCTAAGAGTTGAGGTACCATTGCTGGATCAGCACCATTGGCATAGGCAACATCAGCCACAGCAACCAAATGTCCTTTTTTTAAATAATGCTTGATTCGGTGCACCCACTCTCCAATGTTTCGATCCGAGGTATTCACTTCACCTAACTGGAATTGCATTGCAAGATCACCTTGCCGCTTACCTGGAACATTTACGGCCAACAGCACATCTGCTTCACTCGCGACAACTTCTATAAAACTGCCAAAAGCATAAACTTGTCCTTTTACACTCTCAACAATCGGACGATCCTCGTACAACGCATTTACGAGAGCTCCCCTTTCCCCGCTAAAAAAAGGATAAAAAATCGGTTTTTCTAAACCCTCCAGCTCAAAAATCATGCGTGATAGTAAAGAGTTTGCAACCTCATCAGCGCCTGGATAGATGGCTACTTTTTCAAAAAGTCCCTTCTGAAGAACCTCCATAGAAAGCTTCTCTTGCTCTAAAATATTCAATCCATATTCCGAAGTATCGTCCTGTGGAAAAACAAGACGATCTAGCCAGCCTTCTTCAACACCTTGAAGAAGAGCAAGATTAATTCGGAAATTCTTCTCTCTTGTTTCTTTGTAATCTTTTAATATATGAGTTGGTATCGTTTTCTCCATTTCTCTTATTGCGTGTAATGCTTCTTCTGCTTCTTTCTTTTCATACCTATGATAATGGAACGAATAGGCATAGATCTCTTTGCCGTATTCAGACCAATACGGTTTTTCCTCTTCACTCACATAATTGTTTGAAATACGCATTGTGGCACTGAATGCCATTACTGGTTTTTCAGGGAACTTCTCTTTCAAATCCTTCAATGACTTTAAACGGTTGTTTAAAACTTCATACGAATCGAGGCTGATTCTTGATGGTACAAGACCACCGTAACAAAGCATGTCTGTTGAGATAACAAAGCCATCAACCTGTTGAGCGACACTTCCTAGCCATTCACTCACTTTCTGCATGTTACCAGGCGTTTTTAAGAAACCGAGAATATCTTTTGGCGGGACGAGAACCTCCCAACCCCCGATTTTAGCGATCTCACCTGGTAAATCCCGAGTAACCGGCCGAGCATCTACAGGAACTAAGGCTATCCTTCTGTTCATTACAACCACTCCTTTTACATGCACAAAATGTAGGTCAAAGAAAAAACGGCATTCTCATGAATGTCCGTCTATGTTAGTTCATTCGCTTCCTTATTTAATGAGTAATATTTCTTCTCTATCGTTTTAAAAACTTTTTGTCCGATGTAGGTTAAGAACATGGCAATCGTGCTGCCACCTACCAAGATTAACAGTCCCGAAAATAGTAAATACAAAGTAATCAGCATTCCTGTTCCAACCCATGCGATGAATCCATAATGCAAATGAGACAGACAGATGAACGTGCTTTTCTTCATTCCCTCCCATACACCAACCTCAAAGTGTGCATATACGGGAAACAGAAAACAGGCGAATATACTTAAACAAAAACTGATTACTAAAATGAGGAAAACGATCGAACTTAGTGATGGATGATCAATAAAAAAGCGATAATCAACGTATAAAATAACAGACGTGATCAGAAGCATCGCTCCCACGGCTGTACCTTTCCAAAATTGTTGGAGGAAGTTTTTCTTAAACGTTTGAAAAAGAGGAACATCTCCTCCATTAATTACGAGTTGTCTTGTCACTGAAAACATGGCCATCGTGGACGGAATGAGTCCGAAGGCGATCAACCCTATAAGTGAAAAAAGTACCCAGTAGAATTGAATCAATACGAGCTTTAACAGCCAATCACAAAGCACATTAATTCTTTCCATGACACCGTTCAAGAAGTTCCCTCCTCTCTCCTATCCTTTTACCGCACTAGAGTATGCACTTTTAATGAAGTAACTTTGAAAAGCGATGAAGACGATTAATATTGGTATGAGCGCGATGATCGCGCCTGCCGCAATTAAACGCGTGTTTGAAACGAACGTCCCTTTCAGCTCATATAATCCAACGGTTAAAGGATACATGCTCGAGTCCTCAAGTATGAGAAGCGGCCATAGAAAGTTGTTCCATGATCCAATGAACTTTAAGATTGCGAGAGTAGCGAGCATCGGCTTTACCATAGGAAGCAGAATGTGCCACCAGATTTGCCATGGATTAGCACCATCAATAATGGCTGATTCATCAAGTTCCTTCGGTATGGCAATGAACGCCTGCCGCATTAAGAAGATCGCGAAAGCACTTACGACTCCAGGCAAGATTACTCCAGAATACGTCCCGATTAAACCAAGCTTTGAAATCGTCAGATAAACAGGTATCATCGTGACTTCACCTGGAATCATCATGGTTGCTAGAATAATCATAAAGACTAAGTTCTTTCCTTTAAAATTCATACGTGCAAGTGGAAACGCAGCGAGCGAACAGAAAAACAACGGCAACAGCACTCCCCAAAAGGACAGAACCACTGAGTTCCACAGATATAGAGGCAGATTCAATGTGTTCCATACGGTGACAAAGTTTTCGAAGGTTATGTTCTCTGGGATAAAATTTGGTGGATAAGAAAAGATCGTTTCATTCGAGCCCTTTAGTGAGGTTGATACCGTCCATAAAAATGGCATGATGGTTACAATCGCAAGCAAGGTTAAAAGCGTATAAGAGATTCCCCAGCGAACTAAGTTTCTTTTGTGTTTTAAGGATAATTTCTTTGATTTGTTTTCTTTTATGTTGTGTTGGATTTCCGCAGTTTTCAGTTCCATTCTGTCACCTCCCTATGGTTGCGTATCGAGTGCCTTTTTGTTGATTAACGTAAGAATAAGAATGATCACGAACAGAATCGTAGAGATCGCACTGGCATAGCCCATATCCAGATCAGTAAATGCTTTTTCAAAAATCATGTAAACGAGGGTAGTCGTGGATCCGATAGGCCCACCCGCAGTCATTGTGAGCATTAACGTAAATTCTTTAAACGCAGACATGGTAGAAATAACGGTTACGAAAAAGATGATCGGCTTAAGGCTTGGAAATGTAATATGAACATGTTTCGCCCAAAAACCAGCTCCATCTAGCTCAGCTGCCTCATATAGATCTTTCGAAACAGCCTGCAATCCTGCTAGATAAAATAGCATGTAATAACCAAGTCCTTGCCACACCGTTACGATGGCCAAGCTCGGCATGGCCGTCACTTTATCCGTTAACCAATCGATTGGATTGATACCAAGTGACTGAAGCGCGGCGTTAAACAAGCCGTCACTCTTGAACATCCATGTCCAAAGAATCGCTGTAACAACAACTGATACGAGTGCAGGAAAATAGAAAACGAGACGGTACAATTTAATTCCCATGAGCTGCTGATTAACGAGTATGGCAAGAAATACCGGAATAACAATTAATGCCGGTGTAACAAGTATCCAATAATAAAAAGTATTCCAAAGTGCATTCCAGAAATCTTCGTCATCAAAGGCTCTGGAGAAGTTCTCTACGCCAACCCATTCGATCGGCTGGAACACATTGTAGTTTGTAAAGCTTAGACCAAGCGCTGCGAACGCCGGAATGATGCTGAACGTAAGCAACAGGAGACCTGTAGGAATTAAAAACAACCAAGCTGTTCTTGCTTTGTACATAAGATGCCCCCTTTCTATCTTTTACCTTTTCTTGTTGGATTGTCTTATAGATCGCTTAACACCAGACGAGGCTGTAACGAACTTATGAAAACCTGTTGAATGAAACGTGGCTGACGCGAAGCCGTATGCGTCAGCCAACTTTGTTTCTATTTCGTTCTTTGAAGAGTGTTGTTACCTGCAAATTTTGTAGTCAAGGAACCTAATTGATTTCTCTATGAGTCAAAAAGTGAAGTCTATGAGTCAAAATGAGTATCCTATGAGTCTTACTCGCAGTTCTATGAGTCAAACTCAATGCTCTATGAGTCAAACGAAATTCTATGGGTCAAAATAAAGGTTCTATGGGTCAAAACCCATACTCTATGAGTCTAACGAAACGAATTCCCATGGATCAACCGCGACCATTCAAACTCCACTTTACTACTTCAACAGTTTATTGATTTCTGTCTCTGCATCCTTCAGAGCCTGTTCAGGATCTTTATCTTCTAGCAATACTTTTTGAAACTCTTCTTGAACAGCCTTATTAATCTGCGAAATGTTTTCTACTGGCGGAAATAGGTTAGCTCCTTTTTCAAGCTGCTTTGCAGCAAGGTAGCGTCCTTTATCTGCCGGATCTGTTGCTTCTTTAACATCTGTGTAAAACTTATCTTCTGTCGCTTCAATAACTGATGGAAGAATCGGTACGATTTTACCGAATGCCAATTGGTTTTCAGCGTTCGTCACAAACTTAGCAAATTTAATAGCTGCTTCAGGGTGCTTCGTTTTCTCAGCAACTGCAATATTCATGATTCCCACATGAATTTTTTCTTCCGTTCCTAAAACCGCTGGTGCTGAATCCGATTTCGCGTAAACCTCTGGTGAAAGATCTTTAACTTGTCGGAATAGCTGTGGGCCAGTGTTCCACCAAGCTAGCTTTTCTTGAGCAAATGCTTCATTATGCTTGTATGTTCCAAGGACCGCTTCTTTTGGAATCAAGCCGTCATCGTAACGCTGTTTGAATTCTTTGAAGATCTCCAGTGCTTTCGGATTGTTAATCGCTGCACTCTTTAAGTCTTTAGAGACGATATCTGCACCGTTTGCCGGCAGGTAGACATGGATATCCTTTACAAGATGTCCGATAGCTCCTGTCTTTTCCTTGATTACCTTCGACATCTCCCATGCTTCTTCCTCTGTGGTTGGCGGCTTATCGAATCCTGCTTTCTTTAAGAGGTCTTTATTGTAAAGCATGATTCCGTTCGAAAGGTACCACGGCAAAGCGTATGTTCCATCTTCGAGCTTACCAGCATCCCAAATGCCTGGGAAAAAGTCATCCTTTACATCCTTTGAATCTTTCTCTAAGTTCTTCACCGCTCCAAGTGCAGCAAGTTTTTTCAAATAATCGGTATTTAAGTTCATCACATCACCAAGCTGACCAGACGCCGCCGCTGTAAGCGTTTTCTTTTCAACTTGATCGAATGGGATGTCTTGCCACTTCACTTTAATATTTGGATTTTCTTTTTCAAAATCAGCGATCATGCCGTTAATATAGTCATCAAATGTCGGGCTCAGTGCAATGGTCCAAAATGTAATTTCTGCTTTTCCGTCCTTCTCTCCACCACTTGATGAACCCGTACAAGCAGTTAGAGCGAAGAGTGTGAAAATCATGACGATCGCAAACACCTTTTTAACGTGCTTCACATTACATCCCCCTCATTTTTCATCATGAATAGCATGTTCCGTCTATCAGTAAAAAAGGAATTTTATTTCTTAAAAATTGGTAAAGAAGAAAAATTCCTCCACTTTCTTAATTTTAAGATAATACTGACAATTTTGTCAACGGCTGTTTTTACTGTTTTATATTGTGTTTTTTTACAACATCCCACCATTTATAGGTATTAAGATGGCTTGTATCAAAAAGCATCACCCCTGCCGATTTTTCTTTACACATCGCAATCGCTTTGAAAAATTGGTTTGGGTTATTTTTATAATCTTGTAGATACAGTGAAGCAATAACCGGGGTCTGCCCGTTTAACGCGCGAACGCTCACTTCAATGCCGCCTTCAACACTGTACCAATCTGCAGGCTTGCCGTTTGCGATCGCTTCCTGCTTCGTTACATCAGGATAATAACAACCTGTCATAATAAAATCGAGTTCGTCACCATATCCTGTCACATGATAGGTTTCTGATGTCCAATCGTAATCAGGCAGGAACGTTTGGCTTCCCCAGTTAACTCCTTCGTTATAGTAAAGCGGATGCCATGACCCTACATAAATACTAAAGAGTAGATTTGGATTATGGTTCTTTACAGCAGCCTTTGCTTTCTTCACATATTCTGTAATGTTGCCTGCCCGCCATTCGATCCAACGATTAAAATAGCAACCTCTTATTACTTCTCCATCTGTTGAGAAAGACAATACGTCCTCCGGCCACCGCTTGAGCTTCTCACCCACAAAATCTTCGAATCTATTTTTGCTAAAAGAACTAAAATCACCGTATACATTAGGATATCTGCAGCGGTCTAGCACCACACCATCGAGTTCATAGTTTGCAACTACTTCTTTTAAAATAGCAAGCTGGTATTTCTGTACTTCCGGCAGAATCGGATTCACCCATACCGCATATTCCTCACTTTCTTCGGCAGAGATCAATTCTCCCTTCTGTATCTCTTGGTTATAGTGGTAATAGGTAACCTGCCAATCTTTTCGCGTATATGCCATCCCTTCGCCTGCCGCTTTTTCACCTTCAGCAAAAACATCAAAGTTAACGAGCACGATAAAACCTTCATTCTGTCCAAGTGTGATCATTTCTTTTAGGAAGTCTCTGTTATACCAATCCTTATAGCGTCCATCTTTGACAGTAGACACGTGTGGTGCGATCTCACTTGGATACGTCACCTGTCCAAAAGGAATCTTAGCATCGATGACGAGCCTTGTAACACCAGCTTCTTTTGCGTTTTTTATTAATATTCTTTGGTTTTCTTTTGAAGCAAGATACTCTGCATTTGCAATAAAATCGATCCACAAAATTGTTGCGTCTCTCAACTCTTAACCACCCTTTTCGTCAGAAATTGATGCAGCACTTTTACAACATAATCCATGTGATCTATACTCCCTGGTAGATCATGGCCTGAAAAAGGATAATAGCGAATCTCTTTATTAGTATTCATTAAATGAAAGACGCCATAAATCGTTTGAGGAGGACAGATTAAATCTTTGCCTCCCGCTGAGATTCGAACGGGACAGTGAATGTTCTCAGCAAGATTTTTGTTATCAAAAAATGCTAAAGTTTTAAACACTTGTTTAATTTTTTCAGGATATTGGCGAAGAAAGTGTTCCACTTGAACAAGAGAACCTTCCATCTTTAATTGAATCGCAAGCTGAATATCACACATGTTTGGAACATCCGCAATAACAAGGGCAGGTCGGGCATCCAATCCTGCTACTGCAAGTGCGATTCCACCTCCCATACTTGTTCCATGAATAACAATACTCGCTGCATCAAGTTCAGGCAGAGCATTCATTACATCTATCGCTCGAATAACATCCATATAAACATAGCGGTAATAATACGTTTCTGGATTCAGAATTCCTTGTGTGACCCAACTCCCTGTGCCTCCAGCAGGATAGCTTCCGTTCGCAGATTCTCCGTGGCCTCTCGTATCGAGAGCCATCACGGCAAATCCCATCATCAAGTATTTTGCATAGTTAGCGATCGACCCTTTGTTACCGCCATAGCCATGCAGTACAAGTACACACGGCAAGTTTTCATGTAAGGATTCAGGTTTAAGGTAAAAGCCTGCAATCTTCGTGCCATTAAATCCATCAAACGTTACTTTTTGTGCGGAAACACTTGAAATTGGATACGAAATGGGTGAAAACTCAGCTTCCAAAGGCTGTTTTTTTGATTCAAGCTTTGTCTCTTCCCAAAACGACATAAAACTAGATTCTCTCGTTAGTTCTGGAATGTAAGTCTTCCAGCTTTCATTCAGCATGAAATTCCGACCTCCCTTATACAGCATGAATCACTGGCCATTGGAGTTCGATGCCTTGCTGTGTGAGCATCTTTTGAAAATCTTTTAATAACGGATCGTGATTGCGAACATGTCTAGGAATCGTGTTTTTATGAAGAGAGTACGCCGCTAGAAATCCTGCAACTTCTCCAATGTTCCATTCCACCGGGTGAAGTCTATAGCATCCATTGGTTATATGAGTCGTACCGATGTTTTTACAAGCTGGCAGCAGATTTTGAAATTGAACAGGAATCAGACTGCCGAGTGGAATCTGAAAAGGTAAAGAAGAGATGTCGATGTAATTATCTCCGCCTGTGCTTGGATGAAGATCAATTCGGTAACACCCGATACCAACACTGTCTTCATAGTGAAGAGCTCCTTTATCTCCGCGTATCTCAGCACTTAAATGCTGTTCAAGCACCGTACATTCAGCTTGTATACGACGAGATTCACGAATATATGGATACATTGCCAAGCCATCATCTGTTCCAACAACATCAGGCCTCAGTTTTAGACCAGGATATCCAAGTCCACCGTCATGGCGCGGAGCCTCTGTCTGCACCCAATAAAGAAGGGATAGGCTGAGCTCTTTCGCTTGCTGTAAATGGAAAAGACGCTGTTTTTCTTCGATTTCAAAAATGGGTCCTGGCAAATAATCGTTTTGTGGCCAGTTGATTAAACTGATGTCATGAGGAAAGTCTTTGTTGTCAAATTGAGAGGAATCAATCAGTCTTCGATACTGAAAAAGTGAGAATTGATTTGCGTTTGGCATGAGAGAGTATGTTATCGGTTTTAAACTTACAGGCTGTGAAGCAGTCCAGCTTAACAAGCGATCGGGCCAAATATCCGGTTGATATTCACGCCAAAAGGAATACGATTCAGGTTTACTTATCGTATGGTCCTCCCCTTCACGGTAATCAACGGCAAAACAGTGAGTAATCGCCTGCATGTTATGGGGCTCTGGTTCTCCTTGAACGGCGTGCGGTTCATCCGTTTGTTTCTGTGACTCTGCCCCAGTGACGTACTGTGCTCCTGCAAGTGGCAACACATCCCCACAATCCGTTGCGTCGAGAAAATAGGTTCCGTGCAGTATCCATTCCCTTTGGGAAGTTTCATGAATGACTGTAGCCGTTTTTATATAATCACCGTCACATTGAACTGACGTAATTTTATGTTCGGTCAATATCGTAAGTAGTCCATTATGTACATAGGGTGCTAGCATCTCATTCAACACATGAAGTGCCGCTTTTGGCTCATGTGAGATTCGGCTAACAAGTGAGTTACCTGGATTAAACAACAGATGCTGATGCTCTGGTTTTACTGAATACTGAGTTAAGTAATGTTCTCTTACCTTATTTCGAAACGATCGATACGATTGTGTGCATCCGAATTGTTCGATCCAGCGATGTTCATCAGGTGGAACTGCCTGGCTTGTCAATTGCCCGCCAATCCATTTCGTTTCTTCGGTCATAATGACTTTATAACCCATCTTGCATGCAGATAAAGCTGCAGCGCATCCACCCGTACTTCCACCAATAATTACGATATCTGCTGACTTTTCACCCTTCATAAGAAGCACCCTCTCTTTGAACGTTTTCCCTGTAAATGAAACTTTGATACGCGGCTCCAATCAAGCCTGCCTCGTCTCCAAACGCCGCTTTTACAAAAGAAACAGGTTGGACAAGTGAAGAAATGCCAAGCTTTCGTACACGATTCTGCAAATCAGAAATCATCCAGCTATGCTGATCCACGATTCCACCTCCAAATACAAGGAGGGCGGGATTGAAAGCATGCATGATGTTAACGGTTCCGTAAGCAAGAGCGTCCATTGCATCATCTAAAATGAATTGCGCATGAGGGTTTCCTTCCTTCGCCCATTGAAATACATTTCGTGCTGAAATCGTCTCTAATGAACCATCATGAAGCTCCGGATACTTTTCAAAATATGCCGTCATTCGATCAGCAACACCCGTCCCTGAAGCATAGGCCTCTAGACACCCTCTAAAGCCACAGTTGCACAGGGGTCCGTTCCAATCAATCGACATGTGACCGAGTTCAGCAGCTCCACCCCAGTCTCCATGAAGAAGTTGTCCTCGTTGGATCACAGCACCACCGATTCCTGTTCCAATCGTTAGAAACACTGCATGCATATATCCTTTTGCTGCACCAAGGTTTGATTCAGCGAGTGCCATTACGTTTACATCGTTATCAATCCAAACTGGCATAGAATATAGCTTTTGCACTTCTTCTTTTAAGAAGACATTGTTCCAGTTCTTAATGTTATCTGTACCGCTTCGAACGATGCCGTTCTCAAAGTCAATCTGACCGGCTGTACCGATCCCTATGCCTTTCACATTAGGAAACCCTAGTCTTTTGGTTGCTTCAAACAAATCCACAAGCAACTGCTTCAGTTGAAAGATCACCTGATCCTTGCCTTCTGTTGCTGTCGGCACAACTTGTTTATATACAACTGTTCCTTTTTTTGTGACAAGCCCTGCTGCTATTTTTGTACCTCCTATATCAATCCCAATGCTGATATCTTGGTTCATACTCGCCTTGCACCCCTTTAGACGTTTTACAAAAGATACTGTGCAATGATTTCAAGTCGACGTTCTTCTTTAAAAGGATTTGGTTCATGTCCATAGTCTGGGTAGATATCAATTTCTTTCGTTGGAGATGCAAGATGATTATATGCAGCAAACACGGTTTCTGGTGGCGTGACCGTGTCCTTCATGCCAATGCTCATAAGTGCATGACAAAGGATATCAGGACAAAAATTCATCGCATCTACATAAGAAAGATTTCTCATGACTTGCTGATAAGAATCTCGTTTAGGATCGTTGTATTTAAAATAATGCGCTACTTCAACATATGGCCCTCCACTAGCTAGCTCTAGTCCTTTTTCAATATGAGAAAGGAATGGAAAATCAGAGATCACTAGCTTTATGTCTGTATCCAGACCCGCTGCAGCAAGAGCGATTCCTCCACCTTGTGATTCTCCCATTACTGCGATGCGTTCAAGGTCAATACAACCTAAGCCTTTGATCCATGATAGATACGTCAGCATATCTTCATAGACATGAACATAATAGTAGTTTTCTAAATTTTCCAGATCAGTAGCCATCCAGCCTGGCAGGAAATTTCCTCTGCTATAGGCTGCACGATCTGGTGAGATCCCTTGCCCCCGTGGTTCAAAACAAAACACGGCAACGCCCATAAGTGCGTATTTTAAGAATTCATGGATAGCTCCACGTCCTGCTGTATATCCAGGAAAATGAATAACAGCGGGTATTTGTTTCTGTTTTGTATTCGGCAAGATCATCCAGCTTCGTATCGGTGTTCCATCACGGCAGATCAATGTAACATCTGCAACTTTTACTTGTTTTACCGGATAATGATCTTGCCAATCTATTTTGGCTAGAGGTACAGACGTTTCCCTTCTCTTATCCCAGAACGTTTTAAAATCTGATGCTTTTGTTAAAGGAGGTTTATAGTTTGCTAAGCTCATATCTAATCACAACCATTAATACATCTTATCCAGGACAGCTTTAGCTGTTTTTTCGATCGCCGTAATGGATTGTTCCTTTCTTTGTAAAAGGACGACTGTTGTTAAAATGTCTAATAGGTGAAGCTGTGCCATCTTTGCAGCAAATGATCCACCTTGAAGCGGGGTTTCCCTTGAAGCAGCGAGAAGAATTTCATCAGCATACTTTGTGATCGGTGATCGGTTGTGGTTCGTTAAACAGATTACAAATGCCCCGTTTTCTTTTGCAATACGGACCGCATCCACAAGATCCTTTGTGCTGCCAGATGTTGAAATTCCAATCACTACATCTTCTTCTGTAGCGAGTGCCGCATTCATAGCAATAATATGAGAATCGACTACGCATTCAACATTAAAGCCAATTCGCATGAAACGGTATTTAGCATCTGTTGCTGTGATGCCGGAAGAACCTACTCCAAAAAAGTAAATCTTTCGCGCTCCAAGCAATTTTTCAGAAATCCTTTCAAGATTATTTTCATCGATTAAACCTAGCGTATCTTGAATAAAACCTGTATTTTGAGCCGTGATTTTTTTAGCGATAACTTCAATGCTATCGGTATCTTCAATTTTTCCATAGACGGATTCATTTGGATTTACAAGGTTTTGCGCTACGGCTAGCTTAAATTCTTGATAGCCTTTATAGCCAAGCTTTCTGCAAAAACGAATGACGGTCGTTTCTCCAACATCTGCTTTTTCAGACAGATCAGTAACAGAATAATAGACGGCTTCGTGCGTATCAGCCGTAATCACATCTGCAACCTTTTGTTCAGCTTTTGTTAGAGATTTATAAATGCTTGGGATTAATACTAATGGACTTGTTGTTTGTAATGTTGCTATCTTCATGAAATAAGTGCTCCTTTCACTGGCACGACTCTATTTAATTTCATCACTCTGCGTCATCTTACCAGTGCTGAAATGGCATAAAATGACGAATTACGTAATATTTCGATTTAAGTAGGTCACTTCCTCTACAAACCGCTTTGTTATTAACTGAGGTCGCGTGATGGCAGATCCGACTACGACAGAAAAGGCACCACATTCGAGGGCTTTTTTTGCTTCTGATGGCGTTGAGATTCTCCCTTCAGCTATAATCGGAATCTTATTAAGAATAGAAAGTCTCTCGATCAGCTGAAAATCAGGTTCTTGAAGTTGTGGACTATAGGCTGTGTAGCCCGAAAGTGTGGTTGATATTAAGTCCACGCCAAGTTCAATGGCCATGACTCCTTCTTCAAATGTTGAAACATCTGCCATAATCATTGCGCTTGACTGACTGCGGATATAATTAACGATTTCTTCTAAACTTAAGTTGCCTGGCCGCTTGCGTGAAGTTGCATCGATGGTGACCACATCCGTCTTCGCATCTAACAACTCTTTCACTTCTTTTAAGGTAGGGGTGATAAAAACGTCGCTATCTGGATAATCTCTTTTGACAATACCGATCACTGGCAGCTTCGTTACAAGCTTGATCGCCAAGATATCTTCCTTACTGTTGGCACGAATGGCACACGCACCGCCTTGTTCTGCAGCAATCGCCATTTTAGCCATTATCTCTGACCCATGAAGAGGTTCGTCTTTTAAAGCCTGACAGGACACAATAATATTTCCTCTTATCTGCTCCATAAGTTCTTGTTTATCGATCATGTACACACCTCTTTTATTTATCGTTCGATGATTAACCCATCATAAGCAACATCAATATCGTGTGGACGAAAAATACCAACTAAATCTTCATGCATAAGACCAATATTATGAGAAAAGTGAGTCACATACACTTTGGATTGATTCGATAAAACCTTATATTCTTGAAATCTCTTTTTCGTTTCAATCACTGCATTCACGTTCATGTGGTTTCGATATTCCTGAAGGTTGCCATTCGTACAATCTAGTAAAGCAATGTCTATTTTAGATTTTTTTAGCCAGCTCCACGTTTCATTTGGAAACCAACCTGTATCATGGCCATACAAAAGGTGTGTATTTCCTTTTTTTATATGAAAAAGCAGGCACGTTTCAATCTGATTGTGATCTGCTAATAACGGAGTCACCAATGCCTCATTGATTTCATAGGTTTGGAATGGTTTTAAGAGGTGCATTTGAACATGTGTATCTTGCTTTTTTAACATTTGGGAACATTTTGCAAGCACCGCATCATTTCCATATATGTGTAAGGGATACTGCGTACCATGCGCATAACCAGGTAATCTCATATTCATTTCTTCTGGATAAAAGTGATCGTGATGTGTATGCGTGAACAATAGGTGTTGGATTTTGGTGAGGTCAATGTTATCGCGTAAAACGTGATGCAAGGTATCTGGCGGCATGTCGATCTTAAGTGTATCGTCCAAAATAGCAGATGTTCGTGTTCGAATGTTCTTGCCACCAAGATGCCTAGCTTTTTGACAATGTGAACACCTGCAAAATATCGCAGGAAATCCTTCTGATGCAGCTGTGCCTAAGATATGAAGTTTCAATTTGATCCTCCTTGTTCGGAGTGTTTTATTGCGACTTTCAACAAGAGAGAAAATTCCTCCATAATTATCATATTTTATGGATATTTCTTTCATTAAAGAATAGTTTAAACGATTTAGAACATTCTAACAACTAAATGTGTAAAAAAACTCCCCGCAGTTTCTTACGGGGAGTTTTCTCTTTATTTATCCTCTCTTACTAGATCCATATACTTTTTAATATGGTGAGGAGATTCAGATTCTTCTTCAAACTCTTCTTCTACAATGTACCACCAATCAAACATTTCAAGATAGATCAAATCAAAAATCATAATCCCGTGCGTCTTATCAACAGCCATCTGTAGAGCACGACGGAACGTTTCAGGATCATTGATATATTGGTTTAAATACAAACTGCCATAATTGAATGTCGAATAATTAAGCGCATCCATTACAATGTCTGCAGAACCTTCAACACTATGCCAGTCCGGGTTACCTGAAGCTACAGCCTCTTCTTTCGTTACATCGACAAAGTAGTTACCTGTCATAATAAAATCAAGCGTTTCCGCGTACCCTTTTTTGTGATAGTCAGGACTTGCCCAGTCATACTCTGGATAATGGGTACGACTTGCCCAGTTCACTCCTTCACTGTAATAGTCAGGGTACCATGAACCAACATACGTACTAAAGAACGTCTTTGGTTCTTTTTTGTGTATTAACTTTTCAGCTTTTTGGAAGAACGATTGGATGTTACCTGCTCGCCACTCGATCCACTTTTGATAAAGAGGACCAGGAACATTCACTTTCTCGTAATTCTCTACTTTAATTTCAAAAATATCTGATGGCCAGTTCTCTACTTTTTTCCCGATGTAAGCTTCGAACTTCTGGCGACTCAGATCACTAAAGTCCGCATAAATACTTGAGTATCTTGCACGGTCTAAAACGATTCCATCCACATCATAATTATCGATCAACTCTTCAATAATACTAAGTTCATATCGTTGAACGTCTTCTCGGATCGGATTTACGAATGTCGAATGAGAAGGTTTGTAGTCTTGACCTTTTACAAATTTTGTTTCCATGTCAGACACTGAAACTTGATCTCCAACTTTTAAGTGTTGAAGCACCCAATTTCGCGCAGTACCATTCGCAGAGATAACATATCCATTATCAGGTACCTTTACAGGAGCTGCACCAGTGGTGTTTCGATCGCTCACCTGAGTAATAACATCATCAGTAACTTGAACTTCTACTCCCCATCGGTTCGTAGGCGTTTCTTCGTACTTTGATGGTGTATAAAGAACCATATGATCTTGGCCACGAGTCGTATTAATTCCTGTTAGTTCTAAGGAAGAACCATCAGCAGCTTTTACTTTTTGTATGGCAGTATAATATGTAGTCTGCCACTCAGGGTGCTGCATCGCAGGACCGTCTTGGTACGTTGTGCTTGCTTCAGAAAACGTATTGATAGCAGCGTGAACCTTGATATTATGTTTTTTTGCTTCATTAATGACTGTCTGGAGAAGATCATAGTTGGCTGGATATCCTTGATAGCTAGGAATTTTTGATGTGCTGACGTGAGGGGCAATATCGCTGTTGTAGGCTACAAAACCAGTAGAATTTTTGATATCGAGAATAATCGTATCAAAATTAGCATTCGCGGTCTTCTCTACAATGTTTCGAACCTTTTCTGGTGTATCCAAGTTGAATAGGTTAGCTGAAAGATCGTACCAGAGAATCCTTGATTTTTTGTCATCTTTTTCAACCAATTTCGTTAACTCTTTGATCCGTTTTTTGTCATTGTCTTTTTTAGCCAGTGTAGTGTGAGGGCTCATCGTTGTGAGTATTAAGGTAAATGCGACCAACAAGAAAAAAATTCTTTTCATTCCTTATCCTCCCTTTTTTGTAATTATCTAAATACTAACATGATTCTATGTAGGCGGGTGGAGTTTTTCTCCTATTTAGTTCTTTAAAATGGAAAAAACCTTCTTTTTGACTAGTTGAGGTTTTTATGAACAGGACTGATGTACTAACAGGACACAGGATCTGAAGTGTGATGGTGCAGCTTATTAAAAAGAGCAGGAGAAAACCAAAATTTTATAGAAAGTTAAATATTATGAAAGGAGAGTGATTTAATGAAATGATTATAAAAGAGCGCCGTACACCTGTTGTTGTCTCCGGTTTACAATTGCTTTTAACCCGACTGCTGCCGCATTATCCTCTGAGAACATACTTGGAAGATGAACTCGCTAAGTATTTGTCAGGACATAAAGGCGAACAATCCATCGATTTTCACCTGAAAGACTTACCTCAAAAAGAGTATCTGATCTTCCATAACCTCCGTATTCCTCATAACAACTCTTTTTTTCAACTCGATATCCTAATCCTAACTCCGAATTACTTTTTCATTATTGAAGTTAAGAATTTCTCAGGCAAACTCTATTTTGATCAAGACTTATTTCAACTGATTAGAACTTACAATGGATTAGAAGAAACATTCGCAGATCCTATTTCGCAGTTGAAAAGGCAGCGTTATTGTTTAATGGACTGGCTTAAAGATCATCATTCTGTGGAAATTCCTGTTGAAGCTGTTGTTGTCATTAGCAACCCTCAAACACAAATCAAAGTATCCCCTGGCCGCACGGAAGTTTACAAATGGATTTCTCACAAAATTAATCTTCCAGAAAAAATTCGTTATTTTGATAAGAAGCATTCAGAAGAACGGCTCTCGATGAAGGACTTACGTAAGCTTTCTAAGGCGCTCTTGAAAGCACATACCTCGCCTACCCCAAACCTGCTGCAAAAATATCAAATTTCACAAGATGACATCGTAAAGGGTGTAAGTTGGCCGAGTTGCGGTTTAATTCCAATGATCAGGAATAAAAGAAAGTGGTTCTGTCCTTCGTGTAAGTGTTACTCCAAATCAGCGCATATTCAGGCATTGAAAGATTATGCTCTTCTGTTTGGCCCTACGATTACCAATAGTCAGTTTCGTGATTTTATTCAGCTAGAATCTAGGACAATAGCTAAGAAATTACTTTTGAGCATGGACTTACCGACGTCTGGAGAATTACGTCATCGAAAGTATCACTTGGATTTTGATGAATGGCTGTCTCTTATACATATAT